>CAMYYQ010000064.1 GCA_947303535.1 uncultured Ruminococcus sp. | reverse complement strand
TTGCTTTTGGAAGAAAGCTTTCGGAACATCTGTATAGCCTTTCTGCTTGCAACAGTACCTATAAAGCCTTTAAGGTCTCCGTCGAATTTTCCTTCTCTGTCATAGCTTATAAATACTGCGGAGAAAGTATCTCCCACACATTCCTCTATATCCTCGCGGCTTCCGCAGCTTCTGAGTTTATTGTAAACTATAGCATATACATATTTGAGATACTCGTCGAACAGAGCAGTCTGAGCTCCCTGCGGCGACCTTTCGTACATAGTACGGTATTCATTATCTGTCATATTACCACCTCTTCTGAGTTTTTGGGTTTATTATAAAGCGTCCGATCGGTTTGTTTTGTGCTTTCATAAACCTTACTTGCAAAAACTTTCGCAAGTGTAACACAAAATCGAAAAAAATTTTTTTATCAAAAAAGTTCGCTTACCACCTCTTTGGTGGATTTTGTTTATATAAAGCGTCCGATCGGAGAAACCTGTTTGTCAGGTTCTGTGTGCTTTCATAAACCTTACTTGCAAAAACTTTCGCAAGTGTAACACAAAAATCAAAAAAATTTTTTTATATCAAAAAAGTCCGCAAAATGCAGACTTTAAATGTCATTTTTTTCAAGGAATTTCAGAGCTTTTTTATATTTTTCAAGTCTTGCGAAGTCCTTTTCTGTAGGGCAGGGAATACGGGAAATATCCATATTATGCCTTATATCAGCCATTTTTACATTTCTTGCACATTCATCAAGCTTTATTTTTCCAAGATATTCTTCATATGAGATATCATCTGACTTTGTAAGCAGTTTTATGGAATTTACTATTTTCGGAGTAAATCCCATTTTCAGCAGATCATCAAAGGTTGTGGGGGTATCCTCGCATACATCGTGGAGATATGCTGCTATTTTGTGTTCGGTATTTTTCAGCTGTGCAGCAACTGCCTGAGGGTGAGTAAAATAGGGATTTCCGCCTTTATCGAACTGCCCGTTGTGTTTTTCGGCAGCAGTTTTTTCTGCAAGCTCTAAAAGTGAGTTTAACTTTTTTCGCTGCTTATCAAGAATATCGAGTGCTTTCTGCTCTGTAATTTCAGTGCAGCTGTCAGGGATATCAGAATGATACCATTTTTCTTCGCCGAAGCTGTATCTTAATGCTTCGTTATCATCTGTAAGTCTAATAACGTCATCTTCTGCACTGAAATATCTCATAGCCCACTCTCCTGTATTAATATAGATAAATTATAACACGATATAACATAAAAGTAAAGAACTGCACGGCTGTTCATTTTATCTGCTTGACTGCAAAGATGCTATGCTGTATAATATTATAAAAAGTATGCAGGAGTGTAAAAATGGAAAAGGTAAGAAAGCATCTGATCTTTTACGGATATGTGCAGGGAGTGGGATTCCGCTGGAAGGCAAGTCATACAGCCCGCAGATTAGGCATTTCGGGCTGGGTGAGAAATCTCTCTGACGGCTCTGTCGAAATGGAAGCAGAGGGTACGGAAAGAGATATTGCAGATCTTATCGAAGCTCTCGAAAATCATTCGTGGGGAAGTATCGAAAGTATAGACGAAAAAAATATCCCCGTACACGGGGATTACAGCTTCGATGTTGTATAGGAGTGATGTCAGTGGATAAAGCCAAAACTAAAAAAACAGTCGGAATAATTGCAGATATAGCCATGTATGGGCTACTTCTTGCACAGATGCTGTACGTATTTACGGGAAACACAGTTCACGAATTCCTTGGAATAGGCTTTTTTGTCTGCCTTGTAGTCCATATCATCATAAAGCGGAAATGGTACGCAACGCTGTTTAACGGCTCGAAAAAGCCTGTTGCACGAAAGATATTCAATATCTCAACGGTATTGCTCATGCTTTGCAGCATTGTCCTCATGGTCAGCAGCATGGGCGTTTCAAGGCTTATCTTTCCGTGGTTCAGAGCTTTGGGAAGCAGTGATCTTCACAAATATCTTGCATCGGCTGTACTTGCTTTGTCCGTATTTCACGGCGGTATGCGCGGCTATATAAGGACGAAGAAAAAGAAGAAAGCAGGCATTTTTATTGCTTTGGGAACTATAGCTGCGGCTTCTGTGGGACTTGCCCTTGTACCTTATCTAAACCGCCATTTCAAGGTAGTTGATATAAGCCTGAATAATGCGGTAAACGGCGAAAAAGTCCAGCTCAGTGACAAGCCTCTCGTTGTGTACTTCACAAGAGTTGGCAATACAGATTTTGATGACGATGTGGACGCAGTTTCGGGAGCTTCTCTGCTGCTTGCAGACGGCGAGCTTATGGGCAGTAATCAACTGCTTGCGGAGATGATAAAAAATGCGGCAGACTGCGAAACAAAGGCGATAACACTTACTGGAAAGAAGTACCCGTCAAGCTACGGAAGTACAGTAACGGTGTCATTGAAGGAGCTTAGTAATGACGCTCGTCCTGAAATCGAGCCTATTGATATTAGCAGCTATAATTCGGTGATACTGGTTTATCCGCTGTGGTGCGGTACAGTTCCTATGCCTGTGGCGACATTCCTTGAAAGCTGTGATCTCAGCGGAAAGAAGCTATATCTTGTTGCAACTCAGGGCAGCAGCGGCTTCGGAAGCAGTACGGAGGATATCCGTAAAATGGCTAAAGGAGCAGACGTAGAAGAGGTAATGAGCATATACTGCGATGATATACCTTATTCAAGAGAGCGTCTTGTAAAATGGCTGATGGGACTAAAAGACAGATAAAAATGTATTGAGCGTATGAATGGAATGCCAAAGGGACTGTGTTCCTTTGGCAGAGTCCAGAGACGGCGTCCCTAATCGGGCGGATTATATTGGCTCTTACAATTGGCTTATTGTATTTGGGCTGTCGAGGACGCCAGCCCCTACAGTGCGCCCTGAAAACTAAGCACTAATCACTAACAGCTGATAACTAATATATAACGTAAAAGCCCCGAACATTGTTCGGGGCTGAATTTGTATATTACATTAAAACGCCGTGCTTTTCGTAGTCCGCAACCTTGATTATCTCATTCCTGTCGCCTACAAAAACTACCTTAGGACGGTGAGTTTTTATTTCCTCGGGAGTCATTGCTGCGTATGCCATGATGATAACATGGTCGCCTTTCTGTCCTGCACGGGCTGCTGCTCCGTTGAGACAGATAACTCCGCTTCCGCGTTCGCCTGCGATGACATATGTCTCGATGCGGCTGCCGCTGTTGACATTTACTACGTGAACGTGCTCGTATTCGTAAAGTCCCGAAGCTTCCATAAGTTCCTCGTCAATAGTTATGCTGCCGACGTAGTTGAGCTCAGCCTGAGTTATGACAGCGCGGTGTATCTTGCTTTTGAGCATTGATATTTCCATTGCTGCCTCCTTATACGTCTTCGGTGAAGAAGTTGTCGATAAGGCGTGTTTTGCCGATATATACAGCAATTGCGCAGAGTGCGGGACGGTCAAGTTTTTCTATCTGCTGCATTGTTGCGCAGTCAACTATCTTTACGTAGTCGATACGTGCAAGAGGTTCAGCTTCAATGTGCTTTTTCATAGCATTTATAATTGCAGAGCAGTCCTTTTCGCCGCTTTTTACCATATCCATGCCGAGGAATATTGCCTGTGAAAGTACAAGTGCAGCCTTTCTTTCGGCATCATTGAGGTATGTATTGCGTGAGCTCTTTGCGAGTCCGTCAGCTTCGCGGACGATAGGACAGCCGATTATCTCGATGTCCATATTCAGGTCATCGACCATGTGGCGAATAACTGCAAGCTGCTGAGCGTCTTTCTTGCCGAAGTAGGCTCTGTCAGGCTTTACTATATTGAAAAGTTTTGATACGACTGTGCATACACCTCTGAAATGTACAGGGCGGCTGAGTCCGCAGAGCTCCTGTGTGAGAACTGTCATATCTACGAATGAGGAGAATCCTTCGTGGTACATTTCTTCGGGCTCGGGATTGAATATAAGGTCGCCGCCGTGAGCTTCCACAAGCTTTGCATCGTGCTCGATGTCACGGGGATAGCTTTCGAGATCCTCAGTCGGTCCGAACTGCATAGGATTTACAAAATCGGATACGACTGTTCTGTCGTTATCTCTGTGGGAAGCGTCGATAAGGCTTGCGTGTCCCTCGTGGAGATATCCCATAGTTGGCACAAGACCTACTGTAAGTCCCTGTGCTCTCCATTCCTTTACCTGTGCGCGCACTTCATCTATAGTCTTTACTATCTTCATATCATTAACACTCCTTCATAAGCTCATTGATAACATCATCATCTACAGCGTAGGTATGCTCCTCAGAGGGGAATACACCCGATTTTGTTTCGCTTATATAGTCCGAGATGCCCTGACGCATAAGTGCGCCGACTTCTGCGAAACGCTTCACGAATTTTGCTGTATGTCCTGTGTTAAGTCCCAGCATATCCTGATATACTAGCACCTGACCGTCACAGCCGTTTCCTGCGCCGATACCGATAGTGGGAATGAACAGCTTCTTTGTGATGATATCTGCAAGCTTTGAAGGTATACCCTCAAGTACTACTGCGCAGGCTCCTGCCTCTTGTATCATCAGTGCATCGTCGATGAGTTTCTTTGCTTTGTCAAGGCTTTTGCCCTGTACCTTGAAGCCGCCGAACGCGTTTACTGACTGGGGAGTGAGTCCGAGATGAGCCACAACAGGGATAGACGCATTAACGATAGCTCTTATTTGGTCGCAGACTTCCGCGCCGCCTTCAAGCTTTACCGCATTTGCACCGCCCTCTTTGATGAGCCGTCCTGCATTTACAACAGCTTCCTGAACGCTTACCTGATAGGACATGAATGGCATATCAGCTACGATGAATGCGTTTTCTGCTCCTCTTGAAACTGCGGCGGTATGATGTATCATATCCTCCATAGTTACGGGCAGGGTGTTCTCATAGCCAAGCATGACCATGCCGAGAGAGTCGCCGATGAGTATTGCGTTTACGCCGCACTCGTCGATTATCTTCGCTGTTGTGTAGTCGTAAGCAGTAAGCATCGTGATCTTGTCACCTGATTGCTTCTGCTTCAGAAGGGTCGAAACAGTGTTCTTCATATTCAATTTTCTCCTTAAAAGATGTTACCTTTCCGAGTTCTCGGATAAGATACAAGGGTATTATAACAGTGAAATGTGAAAAGCGTGTGAATACTCGGTATTACGTGAAAAAATCATTGATAAATACAAACGCCTCTCAAATGAGAGGCGTAAAACTGTATCATATTACTTATTTCAGCTGTGATCGGGTATGATTATTGCTCCGTTGAGGCTGAGATTGCGCAGGAATGTGAGTCTTGCCTTTTCGATACATTCGGGCTTTACCATGTAGTAGAGGTAGTGCTCCATAAGGTTGAACATATCGAATGTGCGTCCCTCTATCTTGAACTGATTGAAGCCCATAGGAACGTATTTGTTCCATATATCGTCGGGAGTGATATGTGTGCTCAGGTCTTTGATATCAAAGAGGCTTCTGTGTTCGCATTTACATTCAAATATTGCCTTTGCTTCGGGGTGCTCTGCGGCAAATTTATTTGAATCGAAAGGTACGTTTGGGTACTTTCTTACGTGATTTGCATATGCTATCTGCTCTGTACCTATGGTCTGATAGTGGAGAGAACGGTTTGCACAGCCCGGATTACAGCAGGCATTTACAAGTATCTCGCACTTTTCTTTGTTCGGTATTTTTTCCAGTATATCGAACTTGTTGTTCAGGTCATAGTCGATAACAACGATGTGATAGTCTTTTTCGACCTCGGCAAATAATGTATCAGGATCGGTGATACGCTTGCAGGTGGAGCTTGTCAGCTTGAAGTTCGGATAGTTCTTTCTTATATAGTCCTCAAGTATGGGTGACATAACGATACATTCATTGAGTCCGTTATCTGCGATATGCATTACCATGTTGCAGAATTCGTCGCTGAGGTGCTTTTTTTCAAGCATAGGATTTGTAAACGTAAATCGGAGCGGTATGCCTTTCTTGTTGAAATAGTTTGTTACGCCCTTTACGAAGTCCTTATGGCACATACCGTGCATAACTCGTCCGCCGTTCCACATTGACGGTGGGAATACGCCGTATATGGAAGCTACTTCAACTCCCTCACGGAAAAATTCGGGACTGTTCTCCATCATTGTCAGAAAAACCGAATTGAATTTAAAGAGACGTGCAAAATCAGGCAGATGAAATCTAACTTTCACTGTATTACCTCCTTAGGTCAGCCTTTTGGCTGTCTTTATCTATCAAGTAAATACATTATAACATAATTCTGCTAAAAATGCAACAGAGGCAGGAAAGTTGAGAGTTTAGAGTTGAGAATGTAGGGAACGCCGCCCTCGGCGTTCCGAAAAAGAGATGCAAGTAACGTGAATGTGGTGTAGGGGCTGCCTGTGGCAGCCCGCAATTGAGCAGAAAGAAGTAGGAGGAGTTTATGAGCGGCAAAGTGGCAGCATCATGCTGCAAAAAAACACCTCAGGAGAGTGAGCCTGAGGTG
>CAMYYQ010000063.1 GCA_947303535.1 uncultured Ruminococcus sp. | reverse complement strand
TATGGATACGCCGCTCATAGGCTCGGTACCCATACTGCCCACCATGATATTATCTATGAGACTAACGAAATTAGTGACGAGATTTTGCAGTATCATGGGAATTACCATGCTTAGAACTATCCTGTAGAACGCTCTGTCACCAATGAATTTCTTTCTGAATTGCGAAAACATAAATACCTCCTGTTGAATAGCAAATATTATATCATAGGGAGGATAAAAAAGTCAAGGGGGAGATATAGCTTTATTACCAAAAAAGAAATAAAAGTTGTATTATTATGCAGCTTATTGTATTATAATTAAGATGTTAGATGAAAATATAGCTATCATGCACAAAAGCGAGAGATAAAATGATAGTATAGAATGGGATATTAAAATTAAATAAGGAGGAATACTATGATCCTGAAACGAATGTCAGCAATTGCTGTCAGTCTGGCAGCAGTCATGTCAGCTGTTAATGTGGGCAGTTTATCTGTTGCTTCAACAGCCGCAGGTACACAGGCAGTATTTTTTGTTGCACCTGACGGAAGCGACAGCGGCGACGGAACTATCGAAGCACCTTTTGCCACACTTGAAAAAGCAAGAGACGAGGTGCGCAAGATCAACAGTGATATGACAGGAGATATCATCGTGTATCTTCGCGGCGGTGATTACCGCCTTACACAGCCTGTTGAATTTGATACCCGTGACTCGGGTACTGGCGGATTTACTGTAAAATATGAGGCGTATGACAAGGAAATACCTGTCATCAACGGTGCTCAGCAGGTAACAGGCTGGACTAAATTCAATGACAAGCTCTGGTCGGCTCCTCTTGACAGAGACATAAAGCTGAGAAACCTTTATGTCAACGACCGCCGCGCAAATATGGGCAGCGTACAGGTGCAGGCAAAGGGCGGCTACGGAGATTATTACGTTACCGCAGGTCAGGGCGACTGGGCGTGGGACTCCGGCAAGAAGAGTGACGGTATCGTTTATGATGCAGGCTCCATGCCGCGTGTCACTTCAAACTTCGATGATCTTGAGGTCGTAAACGGTACTACATGGAACGAGAACATCGTCTGCTCGCGTGATATCAAGTACGACGGCGGAAGCATGATACTCCTCATGCAGCAGCCCTACGGTGCTATAGCTCAGACTCCCGGTTGGGGAGCAGGCTTCTCCACAGGCGGCACTCATACCATTTACAATGCATTTTCATTCGTTGACAGCGAGGGAGAGTTCTTCTTCGACAAAACTCAGAAGGTGCTGTACTATTATCCTCGCAGCGGCGAGGATATGACAAGTGCGGACGTTGAAGCTCCTGTTGCTGACGGACTTATAAAAATAGCAGGAAAGTCTACAAGCGACCGTGTACAGAATATAAGCTTCAGCGGCATAACCTTTGCAAACACGGACTATCAGCTCACAGAGGTTGCAGGCTCTCACGGAAAGACTACCTGTCAGGCAGCTCAGAGCTATACCGCTTTTGCTGATTCAAACTGGCATTCCAAGAAGTACGAAATGGTAGATACTCTCCCTGCGGCTGTGCATATCACCAACAGCGACAACATCAAGCTCACGGGCAATGTTGTAAAGCATACAGGAGCAGACGGTATCTCAATGACCAATGACGTTATAAATTCCGAGGTAAGCGGAAACTTCATTACCGATATCACTTCTAGCGGTATCACAGTAGGTCACCCACAGCATATCTACATAGGCGATGCTGCATGGAACAATCACGAGAAGTTCCCGAAAGAGGTCGAGGGAATATGCAAGAACGACCTCATAACTCAGAATTTGCTCTACGATATAAGCGTAGTACACGGCTTCGGCGGCTGTGCAGCTATTACAGCTTACTTCGTTGAGTCTGTAAAGATACTCAATAATACTATCGAGAAAACAGCTTACAACGGCATACATCTTGGCTGGGGCTGGTGCAACTTCAAGGACAGCACTACCTGCCACGATAATATGATATGCTATAACAGAGTCATCAATTCACTGAACCGACTCCATGACAGCGGCGGTATCTACACTATCGGTCAGATGCCGGGTACTGTTATCAACGAGAACTACATACAGGGCATACCGGCAGGCGGTCCCGGAGCTCCTACCTATGGACTCCACAACGATGAGGGTACTACCTACATCGAGGAGAACGACAACGTTCTTGAAATAAGCCCCAATGTAACTTATACTATCAACTGTGAGGAGTACGGCGACAAGCACCACCTCACAATAAAGCGCACTTATGCTACAGTTAACAAAATGGGCAAGAATCCACCGTACAGCGATATTGATACTCCTATAGTGGTATCCGATAATGTATGGCCTTTTGCTCAGTATAAGGTGTGTGTAAATTCGGGTATTTCCGATGAATACCGCAGTCTTATGCCAACATGGCTGAAATCCGAAGCTGATTATGCATTTCCTGCAAGCTGTGCAACTACAGGCGGCAGCAAGCTCCCTGTAAGAAAGGTGGACGGCAATGTCTGGATAGCTCCCGACGGCACAACAAGCTTCAAGGCAGGAGCTGACATGACAAGAGCAGGCGGCAGCACAGGCAGCATAAGAACTCCTTCAGAGGAAGGCGAGTACCGTATCTACGTGCTTGACAGAGAAGGAAAGGTGCTCAGCAAGTCCAGCCATATTCTTCGTATAAAGGGGATGGGCGGCAATGACAGCAATGTTATCGAAGCTGAAAATTATGATTACAAGTCGGGCATAGACATAGAGAACTGCTCAGAGGGCGGAAGCGATGTAGGCTATATCGAGAACGGCGACTACATAGGCTTCAAGGATATTGACCTTACAGGTGCGGATAAAATTGATTTCCGTGTAGCTTCAAACGGCTCTGATGCTGTACTGGAAGTACGTCTGGACTCTCCAGACGGAAAGCTCATAGGTAAGACCGATGTAACGAACACAGGCGGCTGGCAGGAATGGGTGACAAAGACCTGTGCCATAGAAGCCACAAGCGGCAAGCATGACGTATATCTGGTATTCGCAGGCGGAGAGAGCTACCTCTTCAACATCAACTGGTGGAAGCCCAATACTCCTGCTGAGGAATATATACTCGGCGACCTCAACGGTGACGGTATAGTCGATGTATTCGACCTTTGCAGTATGCGCAATGCAGCTGTAGACGGCGATGCAGAAAGGTTCGAGGCAGCTGATATCGACGGCGACGGTACAATTACCGAGGACGACCTTGTTCTGCTGAAAAAGTTCTTATCAGGTGAAATAAAGGCATTTGTCTGATAATGGTATAAAAAGCGGGGGACGATTTTTCGTCCCTGCTTTTTTATATTTGACGTATGCTTCAAAAAGTGGTATAATCTTTCTTGCAGTAATGCGAAAGGAAGATAATATGAAAAAGGATATAAATATTCGTGAACTTACGGCTGACGACAAAGCCGAAGTCATGTCCATGATGAGGGAGTTCTACGACTCTCCTGCGGTCATACACAAGTCATCGGACAGCATACTCGAAAAGGACTTTGACGACTGTATCAGTGATATGCCGTTCCTGCGCGGATTTATGCTCGAATTGAACGGCGAGAGCGCGGGCTATGCTATGACGGCATTGGGCTATACTACCGAGTACGGCGGCATTTGCGTATGGCTGGAGGATCTGTACATAAAGCCCGAATACCGCAGATTTGGCATCGGCAGCGCGCTTTTGAAGTTTATTGAAAAAGAGTTCCCACAGGCTGTTCGCTTCAAGCTTGAGATAGAAGAGGAAAATGAAGCGGCTTTTTCATGCTATTTCAGCAAGGGCTACAGGCTCTCGCACTATGGTCTGATGACCAAGGAGACAGTATGACAGGAGTACGTAAATTCATAAAGGCACAGCCTGTACTTGTTATATCGCTTCTCCTCGCTATAGCGACTATGTTCATTGTCCCACCCGATAAGGAGTACATCGGCTACTGCAACAGGACAGTCCTCATTGAGCTTTTCGCACTTATGGCGGCTGTAGCAGGACTGCGCAGCATAGGCATATTTGATAAGCTGACCCGTGTCATACTCAGCAAAACGGGAACAGTCCGCAGACTTGGTGCAGTTCTTACGCTGATATGCTTTTTCAGTGCGATGCTTGTGACAAATGATGTTGCACTCATAACCTTTGTACCGCTGACACTGCTCATCTACAGCAATATAAATGACAGCAAAAGTCTGATACTTACGGTGGTTCTTGAAACAGCGGCGGCAAACTTAGGAAGTATGATGACTCCCGTAGGAAATCCGCAGAACCTGTTCCTGTATGATAAGTACGGACTTACAGCAATGACGTTCCTGAAAACCATGCTCCCTGTTGGAGCTGTCGGACTCGCGGCTGTAATGGGACTTACGCTGCTTCTGCCTAAGGATAAATGCAAAGCTCCCGAAAGCAAGGATACTGAGATACCAAAGTTCAAAGCGGCGGTATATACGGGACTTTTCCTTGTGTGCATAGCAGCGGTGTTCAGACTTATCCCTGACTGGGTATGCCTTATAGCTGCACTTGCTGCGGCATTGGTATGCGATATCAAGCTGCTCGGCAAGGTGGACTATGCACTGCTTGCAACATTTGTGGGATTCTTTGTATTTGTAGGAAATATCGCAAGAATAGAAGCTGTGAGCGACTTCTTTTCGCGTATTCTCACAGGCAGGGAGCTTATCTCTGCGGCACTTCTTTCACAGGTGATAAGCAATGTACCTGCGGCAGTAATGCTTGCGGAGTTCACAAATAACGGTACACAGCTTCTCCTCGGAGTTGATATAGGCGGCTTCGGAACTCTTATTGCATCACTTGCCAGCCTTATTTCGTTTCAGCTCTACCGCAAGGACGAAAAGGCTCAGACAGGAAGATATTTTGCGGTATTTTCAGTTATAAACTTTGCACTGCTGGCACTTCTTTTAGGAGTTCAGTTTTTAATAAGCTAAGATAAAGGACGGATATTATCCGTCCTTTTGATTTGTTATGGAAAATAGTGGTAAAATAGCGGATTTGTGATGATATTATATTGCATATAAGCACATTTGTGGGGTGAAATCGCAGAAAAAAGAGACAATAAATCATTGCCAAATCGTGAACAAAATAGTATAATATAATTGATATGGGACATTATGTCCAAAAAATATAAATCATTGGGGGAATAAACAATGAATTTTAAATTAAAGAAAATTGCAGCCGCTGCTGCCTCTTTGGCAGTGGCTGTAAGCTCGAACCTCAGTATCGGCGCACCTCTCAAAGCTGATGCGGCCTACGGAAACGGCGGCAACGGTTCGGCTTTCATGGAGTACCTTGACCGCGGCATCTACGCTATAAAGTCGGGCAATGGTATGTTCATAAGCTGGCGTTTCAATGCAAACGACAATGACATTGCGGAGTTCCAGCTCTTCCGTGACGACACTCTCATCTACATAAGCAAGGCAGGCGAAGCTACCAACTACTGGGACTCACAGGGCAATTCAAGCTCAAAGTACCGCGTTGACACCCTCGTTAACGGAAACGTGGTAAGCTCTGAGAACTGCCGCTTCACATCGGGTACTAACTACTTTGACATACCGCTGAAAAGTCCCGGAAGTATCTACTCGCCAAATGACTGTTGTGCAGGCGACGTTGACGGCGACGGACAGTACGAGATATTCGTAAAATGGGATCCAAGCGACTCGCAGGACAACTCCAAGACAGGCAATACCAGCAAGGTATATATCGACTGTTACACCCTTACAGGTCAGCAGCTCTGGCGTATAGACATGGGCAGAAATATCCGCGCAGGTCAGCACTATACACAGATGGCTGTTGCGGACTTTGACTGCGACGGAAAGGCTGAGCTTGTTACAAAGACCTGCGACGGTACTGTTGACGGTACAGGCAAGGTCATCGGAAACGGCAATGCAAATTATGTCGACAGTGCAGGTACTGTACTAACAGGTCCTGAATATATGACCCTCTTTGAGGGCGCAACAGGAAAGGCTCTGGATACTATTGATTTTCCTGTTCCGAGAGGAACTGCCACAGGCAATGAAGCTAAGTCCACATGGGGTGACAACTACGGAAACCGCTGTGAGCGTTACAACTGTGCTATCGCTTATCTTGACGGAGTTCACCCCTCTGTTGTCTACGGCAGAGGCTACTATACAAGACTTACCCTTTCGGCTGTTGACGTTGTGAACGGCAAGCTTTCAAAGAAGTGGGTATATGACACAGGCTTCAATTCAAGTGATCCCGGCTACGGCAACGGCAACCACAACGTAATGGTTGCTGACTTCGACAATGACGGCAGACAGGAGGTCTGCATGGGTGCCTGCTGTATCGACGATAACGGCAAGCTTCTCTGGTCTACCAAAAAGGGACACGGCGACGCTATGCACGTAGGCGACCTTGATCCTAACCGTGAGGGAATAGAGGTATTCCTCTGCCACGAGGGCGGAAGCTATGGTATCTCGCTTGTTGACGGTAAAAACGGAAATATTATATGGCACTACGACGGCGATAAGGATACAGGACGCTGCTGCGCTGACAATATCGTGGCTGGCAACAGCGGTGCTGAGTTCTGGGGCTCAAGACCTGCTAATGCAGTATTCGACGTTACGGGCAAGCAGATAGGCAACAAATGGCCTTCTTCAAACTTCCTTATCTACTGGGACGGCGACCTTGAGCGCGAGGTGCTTGATAACATCACC
>CAMYYQ010000062.1 GCA_947303535.1 uncultured Ruminococcus sp. | reverse complement strand
GCATAGTCTTCGAGTGTGGTATAGGAACTTTTCCAGTCATCGTTATAAATAGTTATAACGGCAGGTGTGATACCTGTTTTTTTCTGGAATGCCTTGAGTTCCTTCATTACTCCGTTTTCATCATCAATAGCATCTGCTTCATCTTTGATGATTATGGTGTGGTCACTGTACTTTGGTATGTGCGGAACAGCCTTGATGATACCTGAAATACTTACCCAAAGGAAAGGCAGGTATATCAATATTGCAAATACAGTTGCGAAAGAGAAGCCCGGTTTGAAATCCGAGCCTGCATAGAAGTATCTCGGCTGATTATGACGGTAATATACATACCTGCGAGAATTGTGGAATGGTCTGCTGCTTGTCCTTGTTCTGGAACTGCTGCTGTGAGAGCCTCCGTGACCGCCGTGTGATCCGCCGCCGTGCGAACCTCCGCCTGATGAATGTGGCATAATTATAACCCCCCTATATCAAATATAATGGATATATTTTATATCATACTCCGCAAAAAGTCAAGACTTTTTTGTGACTCATTTATTTCGTATGTTTGAACTCATATTTCCCAAATGATATTTATATGTACTTTTATATATGATCGCTGAAAAGAAAATGCTCCCGTTCAATACAATACATATCACATTATCGTAGATATGCCGCTTTTTCCTGCATGATCCTATTATCAAAAAATATGGAGCTTTAAGTATTCGGACAAGTGACTCTGCAATAGAATATAACGGAGGTGATATTTATTTTAGAGTTAAGCAGAGCAGGTCATTATTTGGAAGTGAAAAAAGTAATTACTGAAAAAAGGAACATAGTTATTGAAAATATGTACCCTGATAAAAATGACGATAAAAAGCTGAAAGCTGCAAGATCGGAGCTGTACGGAGTTTTCTCAAAATACGTAAAAAAGGCAGATGAAAAATAAATACGGTGTTTGCGATGCGGCAAGGCTGTACCGCAGACAGCTCTGAAAGGAGCTGATATTATCGTAGCTATCTATGCAAGACAATCTGTTGATCGTGCGGACAGCATCTCCATAGAACAGCAGATAGAACTATGCAGATATGAAGCAAGAGGTGAAGCTATCAGGACGTACATCGACCGCGGTTACAGCGGCAAGGATACCAACCGTCCCGAGTTCGCACAGATGATGAACGATATAAGGCTCGGTGAGATAAACACGGTCATCGTTTATAAGCTTGACCGCATAAGCCGTTCCATACTTGATTTTTCGGCGATGATAGAAATGTTCGGCAAATACGGTGTACAGTTCGTTTCTGCCACAGAAAAGTTTGACACTTCATCGCCAATGGGAAATGCCATGCTGAATATCTGTATCGTGTTTGCACAGCTTGAACGTGAAACTATACAGAAACGTGTGGCAGATGCATACTTTTCACGGAGCCGGAAAAGCTTTTACATGGGCGGAGCTATACCCTACGGGTTCAGAAAAGTCCCGACAGTAATAGATGGAGTGCATACGTCAATGTATGAGCCCATACCCGATGAAGAAAAGGTCGTTCGCATGATATTTGAGATGTATTCTCAGCCGCAGACCTCATACGGTGATATCATAGACAGAATGAATGAGCTTGGGATAAAGAAGCGAGGAAAAGACTGGGTAAGGCAGAGAATAAGGGAGCTTATCGTCAATCCCATATACGTAAAGGCTGACCTTGATGTGTATGATTTTTTCAGGAAGCATGGTGCTGAACTTGTTGACCCACCCTCGGATTATATTGGAGTCAACGGCTGCTACTGCTACAAAAATCGGGCTGATAAGAAGAAAAACATCACGGAAATTGCAGGCAGACAAATAGTTCTTGCACCTCACAGAGGTATTATTGATTCGGCGGTATGGCTTAAATGCCGTGAAAAGTGCATGGGCAGAAAGCAGATCATACCATTTCAGAAGGCAAGAAATTCATGGCTTTGCGGCAAGATAAAATGCGGAGAGTGCGGCTATGCTCTTACGGCAAAGCAGTTCGATGATGGACGGCGGCGTTATCTCATATGCTCAAACAGGCTCAGCACAAAATGCTGCAAGGGTGCAGGTACGCTGTATACTGCTGAGTTGGAAAAGCTTGTGTGCGATGAGATAAACGAAAGGCTCACTGAGTTAGGAAAGCTTTCCCCCTCGGAAAAAAGCGTTCGGAATAGAGAACGCGCTATGCTTGAAAATGAGCTTGCTGAGACAGACAAGGAGATAAACGGACTTCTTGAAAAAGTCGGTAATGCTGATAACGTGCTTTTTCGGTACATAAACGAGCGTATTTCCGCTCTTGAAAGTCGAAAAAACGAAATAGACCAGCATATAAAGAAGCTTTGTGTAAAAAGGTGCAGTCCCGATTGTGAAATAGACTGTCATAAGATAATGTGGGACGAGCTGAGTTTTGATGATAAACGTCGGGTAGCAGATATACTTATCCGCGTGATATATGCAACAAGTGAAAAAATAATAATACAGTGGAAGATATGATCTGCCCTGAATGATTTGGTGAAGCACTTCGCATAGCACAGGATAACCTCGACTCTAAAAACTTCTATGCCTGCAATCCGTCCTTTGATAAAAACTGCGGCAAAAGATGAATTTATATGGCTTCCGATATTCTTCGGAAGCCTTTTTTATGGAAATATTATGGGAATATCCGACAAAAGAAGTCAGCGACAGCAGTCGTTAAAATAGTGCAGAAAAGTAATGTGGGCGAAATGTATCGGGAAATCGGGTATTATGCCATGAAAAATAGCTTTCGGCTGTACATTGCAGATGTTATACTGGTCATAAAGGAGGGATAGGTATGAAAAAGATCATACTTGCAGCTGCGGCGGCACTGATGATATTTACTGCTGCGGATATGAAAGCTGCGGCAGAAAGCAGCGGCTACGAATATACTATCATAGACGGAGAAGTGACGGTAGTCGGATATAAGGGCGAACCTGAAAACATTGAGATACCTGAATACATCGAGGGCTGCCCTGTGACAGAAGTCAGGGATAATGCATTTTATAACTGCCATTCGCTGAAAGAGGCTGTACTGCCTGACACGGTGCTGAAAATAGGGCATCACAGCTTTTATGCCTGCTATGAGCTTGAAAGCATAAGGCTACCTGCGGAGCTTGAAGAAATAGGAATGGGCTGCTTCAGCGGCTGTGGGGCACTAAAGGAGATAGAACTTCCCGAAACCCTTGATATTATCCCCGATTCCTGCTTTCGTGCCTGTACGTCACTTAGTGAGATAGAACTGCCGCAGAGAACGAAAATAATCGAAAAATTTGCCTTTGCAGGCTGTACGGAGCTAAGCAGTGCGGAACTGGGAGATAGCCTTTCAGCAGTGGGAGAAAGAGCGTTTTATATGTGCGGAAAGCTTCAAAGCGCGGTATTGCCCCGAACCTGTTATGCCATAGGTGAGCAGTCATTCGGTTACGACTGTGACGGCAATAAAATGACAGTAAAAACAGATATGACGATAGTGGGTGGCAGTGAGTCTGCGGCGGAGCGATATGCAAAGGAGAACGGTCTGAGATTTGCGGAGAACCATGAAACGGCTGATGCTTTTGTCGAAGTCTCAGACGCTGAGAAAAGCGAAAAAGCACCCGAATGGGTGAGCTGGCTCGGTATGGGAGTATTCGGAGTACTTACAGTCATAGTTGTAATAATATCATTTAACGAAAAATAAAAGAAGAAAGCTTAAATAATTGCTATTTTGAATTGGTCTGACCAGAAATTGCGATTTTTTGATAATCGGCTAATATTAGTAATGTTTTATGAAATCCCTTGCAATTTCAGAAAAAATGTGGTATCATATATGTGTATAAGTGCGTTAAGCTGATTAATAAAGATAGGCACTTAAATAATAAGCTTAATGCTGATAAATTAATACGCACGATCTGGAGGGATCAAATTGAAAAAAGAAAACATGAAGCGGGCTGCGTGCACTGTTGCAGCTGCGTTCATCGCGTCGGCGGCGATGAGTTTTCCTTCAGCTCTGGCAAAGCCATCGGCAGTTCTTGCTGCCGATGAGGTCCTCAGATACGAATTTGAGGACGGCAAAACAAGCGGAGGAAAGATCCACGCTGATGTGCTTCCGATGTGAAGATGAGCGATTTCCCCGAGGGTACAGACCTCAGTGGATGTTCCCGAGGCAGGACTCTACGAGCTTAACATCGGTTACTGTGAACCAAGTGACCCGAACAAGAAAGTCCAGTATCTCAATGTCAATGGTGTGAATCAGGGCGAACTTACCTGCCCGTATACCAAGACATTTGCAGAGACTTCGGGCGGTGTGGTGAACCTTAAAAAGGGAAAGAACACTATCGAGCTGAAAGCATACTGGGGATATACCTTCTTCGATTATCTCACATTGAAGGCTGCTCCCGAAAAGCTTACCAATCTTTCTCCTACAAGGGAGCTTTCAAATCCCAAGGCATCAGATACCACCAAGAGACTTTACAATTATCTCTGCGACCAGTATGGAAAGCACATCATATTAGGTCAGCAGGAATACTGCGGAGACCATAACTATAACCTCTGGAACAGTCCCGACGTATTCATCAAGGACAATGAAGCCGAGTTTGAATACATAAAGGAAAAGACAGGCAAACAGCCTGCAATACGCGGAATAGATTTCCTTGCGTACAATACTTCTTCCGAGTGGCGCGACCATGCTCCCGAGCGAGTTATAGAATGGGTAAACAAGTATCACGGTATCGCAACTGTTTCATGGCACTGGAACGTGCCATGCGAAAAGGGAAGCGATGATATCGCTTTCTATGTAGAGTCAGCAAATCCCAAGTTCACCACTTTCAGCTGTAAAAATGCAGTAACAGAGGGAACATGGGAAAATGAAGTCGTAATGGCTGATATAAAGCTTATCGCAGGCGAGCTGCAAAAGCTAAAGGACGCAGATGTGCCTGTACTCTGGAGACCTCTCCACGAAGCCGAGGGCGGCTGGTTCTGGTGGGGAGCTGAGGGTGCAGAGCCCTGCAAGAAGCTCTATCGTCTGCTCTACGATCAGCTCACAAATGTTTACGGTCTGGACAACCTTATCTGGATATGGACAGGCTCCACTTCACCTGCGGCTGCTGACTGGTATCCGGGTGACGATGTTGTGGATATTGTGGGCTACGATAAGTATAACTGCGCTGACGGCGTAGCTAACCTGAGCTCTATCTCGTCCACGTTCTACAGCCTTGTACAGGGTACTGACTGTCAGAAAATGGTGGCAATGTCAGAGAACGACTCTATACCTTCACTTGAAAATCTTGTGAACGATAAGGCGGCATGGCTTTATTTCTGCCCGTGGTATATGAATTATCTCACCAGTGAGCAGAACAATCCTGTGGACAACCTTATCGAGGTATATCAGAGTGATTACTGTATCACTCTTGACGAGCTCCCCGACCTTAAAACGTATCCGTTAAACGGCAGTCAGGGAACTGTGACTGCTACAGTTACGACCAAGCCTGTGACTACTTCAACGACTAAGGTCACCACCGTTTCAGCGTCAAAAACTTCAACGACGACTAAGGTCACAACTTCTTCCACAACGAAAACTGCAACGACCGCAACTGCTTCTTCTGCTCCTTCAAAGGACTATAAAAAGGGCGACGCAAACTGCGACGGCAATGTTGATATGTCTGATGCGGTAATTATAATGCAGTCTCTTGCAAATCCTGATAAATACGGTGAAAAAGGTACTGACAAGTTCCACATCACCGAGAAGGGCAAGATAAACGGCGATGTGGAAACAAGCAGTAAGGGACTCACTTCAAATGACGCACTGGAGATACAGAAGTATCTTCTCGGTCTTTCAAAGTGGGATTAAATAAAATAAAAAATGATTCACATTAAAAAGGGAGGAAAATATGATGAATCACAAAAAACTGACTGCGGCAGTATTGAGTATCGTTACTGCTGCAACATCACTGTGTGCAGCTGTTCCGGTAAATGCGGCTGATTCAGAGACTGAACAGGTATTCTGCGCACCGATCAGCGAGATAGTAAATGATTCAGGTCTTGATATCGACTATGCTCGTGCTTTGCAGTATTCACTCTATTTCTATGACGCTAATATGTGCGGCGACACTGTTGAAAAAGAGAGTCGTCTTTCATGGCGTGGTGACTGCCACACATACGATGCACACGTTCCTATGATCGAATGGGACGGTCTTACAAACAAGACCAGCAAGGGCGGTACTAACCTTTCTGCTTCCTTCATGGAAAAGTATAAAGATGTACTCGATCCTGACGGCGACGGCACTATCGACGTTGCAGGCGGCTTCCACGATGCAGGTGACCACGTAGAGTTCGGTATGCCTGAGAACTATACAGCTGCTACACTTGGCTGGGGCTATTACGAGTACCGCGATGTGTACAAGAAGCTCAAGCAGGACGATCATATCGAGACTATTCTCCGTCACTTCAACGATTACCTTATGAAGTGTACTTTCCTTGACGAAAGCGGCACTGTTATCGCACACTGCTATCAGGTAGGTGACGGTAATATCGACCACGCTATCTGGAACAGCCCTGAGGTAGACTCAATGCCTCGTCCCGCATTCTTCCTCACAGCTGAGAAGCCGCAGACAGACTATGTTGTTTCTGCCTGCTCATCACTGGCTATCAACTACCTCAACTTCAAGGAGTCAGATCCCGACT
>CAMYYQ010000061.1 GCA_947303535.1 uncultured Ruminococcus sp. | reverse complement strand
GAAAGAGCATGAGCAGTATGCCTGCTACTGCACTTGTAAGTCCGCCTTTCTTGTCCGAAAAGACAAATCCGAGAATATATACGGGCACATACGCAAGGACTAAATATATAGCGATACGGAGAAGAGTTTTCTTCTTATTTTGCATAATTCTCAACTCCTTTCAGATACCACTTTACGGAAAGTCTGTAGGACAGGTAGTACAGCGGCATTACAGCCACAGCTATTATGCCTATCCAGAGATACACCTTTTTCATTTGTTCGGGATCATTGACAAATTTGAAAAATCTTTCCCAGAATGTTTCCATATTCGCAAACATTGACGTATCACCGAACAGGAAATACACAAACAGCACTATACATAAAAGTACAACGATACATGACTTTACCATATATCCTACCTTAGAGCTGAAACGGAATATCAGCGGAAATTCTATGGCTCGCATGAAAATCTGCATATAGAATGCGCCAACGATAATAGTAGTTGCGTCAACTTTCAGAGCGTCCATATCAGCAGCAAGGCTCTGTATGAACATAAGTATTGTAACTGTGACCATTCCTATAAATAATGAGCAAAGATACTTTACGCCAACAAAGCCTTTTATGCCTGTAGGCGTAGATGTGACATAATACGCCCATTTCTTGCGCTCGTCCTGTGGGATAAGTCCGTTCTGTATTACGGCTGTGAAAAAATATGCAATACAGCAGGCTGATAGCCATATTATGCTCATAACATTTGTCAGCATCTGCTGATTAATTTCATCATCAACCCCCTTCTTTGCATCTGCATCGCAAACCTTGATAACAAATATAATAAGCAGCGGATATATCATTGCGCCCAACAGGTTTAATATGAGCTTCCTTGAGTTGAGCTTCAGTTCCTTATAAAGCAGACCTGTCATCAGTAACGCCTCCTTTCCAGTTCCTTCACGGTACGGAAATAGCACAGCACAAGACTGCCAACTATAATAAAAGGCGCAGCTATGGCAGCTATCTCCACAAGCTTCTCCTGATAAGGCTCAGATACCTTTCTTATTGCTTCCTCACCCTTTAAGTTGGGATAGCGTACCTCTGCTTCCTTGATGCAGTATATGATAAACTTTACAATTCCGAATACCAAAGCTGCAAAAGGGATAATTCCGTATGCGATATATGTTGTTATTGTCTTTGAAACTTCCTTGTGCCGCAATGCTGAGGGCAGAGTAATAAATGTGACCGATACGATCGCCGCCATAACAGCTAAATTCTTTATATGCTCCAGGCTTACGCCCTTTTTGGCAGCAAAGCCCAGTACCACTTCTCCCACAACAGCAAATAAAAAGCTGACAACAAGCAGTATGATGCGTGATACGAGCATAGAAGAAGCCATTTTCTTTTCGTCAACGGGAAGTGTATATGTGTATAGTCTCCAGCGTGACTTGTAATCGTCATACACAACGCCGTTCTGAGCTGCTGAAAAGCCTAATAAAGCCATTGCGCCTGTATAGAGGTAAGCCTGCGGATAAAATGTCTCAAGCATCTGCACATTTTCTTCATCTTTTGCAAGATTGCCTGCATAGGTGCTTATAAATACAAGCATTATCGCAAACAAAAAGCCAAAAAAGACGACCGTAGTAAGAACAAGAGCTTTTCTCATGAGGTAAAAATCACGGTAAATAAGACCTTTCATTCATCTCCACTCCTTTTTGCCGCGGTTGACATAGTAAAGCATTATATCCTCAAGTGTAGCAGGATCTATGACCGCGCCCGAGTATTTACGGCTGCAAGCAGCCTTGTCGGAAACCATTACCTCTGCACCGAAATCGGATACCCTCGCACTTACGATATCCTCGGGAGCGATGTCCTTATAGTCGTCCTTAGTGCATTTGAGTATGCCGTGACTTTCAAGGATATCGTCCTTATATCCGCTTATGAGCAGCTTGCCCTTGTCGATAAAGGTAACGCTGTCGGCTATTTTGTCAAGGTCGGAAGTGATATGTGAGGACATGAGTATGGAGTGATCCTCGTTCTGCAAGTATTCAAGGAATATGTCAAGTATCTCGTTTCTTACAACAGGATCAAGACCTGTAGTCGCCTCGTCCATGATGAGAAGCTTTGCATTGTGAGAAAGTGCCGAAGCTATTTGCAACTTCATTTTCATACCTTTCGAGAACTTCCCGAACTTCTTCTTTCTCGGCAGCGCAAAGCGGTCAAGATAACCGAAAAACGTATCTGTGCTCCACTCCTCGAATATCTCGCGGAGCACCTTGTCCAGAACTAATGCGTTCATTCTGTCATCGAAGGGCAGCTCGTCAAATACAGCTGCTATCCGACTTTTAGCCTCGTATTCTTCCTTTACACTGTCATATCCGAGAAGGCGTATCTCACCCTCGTCCTTTTTGACAATATTCAGAAGTGCATTTATAGTAGTAGTCTTGCCTGCGCCGTTCTGTCCGATAAATCCCATGATACTGCCCTTAGGCACGTTAAAGCTCACATTGTCGAGAGTAAAACCGTCGTATCTCTTTGTAAGCCCTTTTATCTCAATAGCATTTTCATAATCATTCATTTTCTTCCCCTCCGTAAATAAGTTCGAGCATTTCTTTCAGTTCGTCAAGACCTATCTCGCACTGTCTTGCCTTTTCGCAGACCTGCGTGAGCAGGGCCTCTGTCTGGCGGAGATATTCCTCGCGCAGAAGCTCTGTATTCTGTCCCTTGACAAAGCTGCCCTTACCTGTGTACGACTCGATGAAGCCGTCACGTTCCAAGTCCTCATATGCGCGTTTCGTAGTGATAACGCTTATGCGGAGCTGCTGTGCAAGTGTACGCATAGAAGGCAGAGCGTCCCCTGCTTTCAGTGTACCGTTAAGGATAAGCCCCTTTATCTGGTCTGATATCTGCTGATAAATAGGCTCACCTGATGAATTGCTGATAATAATATCCATAGTCCACCTCAATATTGTATATATACGTTATACACATTATATCATTTATATACACGCTTGTCAATACCCTTTCCGAAAAATTTTGAATTACACCATGTAAGGGCGGATATTATCCGCCCGTAAATAACCACAAAATATCAAATGTGTAGGGGCTGGCGTCCCCGACAGCCCGTGTTAATATCATCTAAGCCTGCGGGCGGCGGAACGCCGACCCTACACGGCTAACGGCTCGGACGACCAATGGTCGTCCCTACATACTACTCACTCAAATGTGTATATGATAAACAAATGAAAACATCGTTTTTTAGTCAAAATTGCCTATTTTCTAAAAATAATATAGACAAGAGACAAAAAATAATATATAATAATATGTATATATAATTCGGTATCCGTATGCCGTAAATGCGGAAACCGCAGTTTTACCGCTGCGGCTTCGGAGCACTAAAACATGAGAGTTATCACAGGCATTGCAAGAGGCCGTAAGCTTGTTGCGCCCGAAGGTCTTGACGTAAGACCTACAGCCGACAAGGTCAAAGAAGGTATTTTTTCCGCCGTTCAGTTTGAGCTGGAAGGTGCCCGCGTACTCGATCTCTTCGCAGGAAGCGGTCAAATGGGTATCGAAGCACTCAGCCGCGGAGCTGACCACGCTGTTTTTATCGACAGCTCACTCCGCTCTATCAGATGCGTAAATGAAAATCTGCGCAATACAGGCTTTGAACGGCAGTCAGAGGTCATCAACCGCGACAGCTACGATTATATAAAGCTTACCGCTCAGACCTTTGATGTAATAATCCTCGATCCGCCATACAGACACAGCCACATAGCAAATATACTCCCCTTTGCGGCAAAAAAGCTCCGCGAGGGTGGTCTTATAATATGTGAGTATGAATGTGAAGCTGATGAGCCTGCGGCTCCCGAGGGATTAGTTCTCAGAAAGACCTACCGCTACGGCAAGATCAATGTCTCTATTTTCTGCAAACCGTCTGAGGAGGTGGCTGAAGAATGAGAAGAATAGCCGTTTGTCCGGGAAGCTTTGACCCTGTTACACTGGGGCATCTTGATATCATAACAAGAGCTTCCAAGCTTTTTGATAAGGTAATAGTCCTCATATCCCGAAATGCAGGCAAGGCACAGCCAAGCTTCACAGCTACCGAGCGTATGCTGATGATAGAGCAGGTCACACGTGACCTTGATAACGTTGTAATAGATATACTTGACGGACTTCTTGCGGATTACGTAAGAAATGTAGGAGCCGTCGCTATCGTAAAGGGTCTCCGCGCTGTCAGCGACTTTGAATACGAATTCCAGATGGCACTTGCCAATAAAAAGCTTTATGCAGGAGCTGAAACAGTGTTCCTGACCACAGCTACCGAGAATATGTATCTCAGCTCGAGTCTGGTAAAACAGATCGCATATTTCGGCGGAGATATCAGCCACTTTGTTCCCGAGGATATACTTGAAGATATAAAACAAAGACTTATTAAGGAGAGGTAATCATTATGAGCATTGATGAGATTTTAGAAGAAATGGACGAACTTCTTGACAAGGCGTCCTCTGTCCCATTCGTATCACATAAGAAAGTGATCGACGGTGAGCGTATGCGCGAGCTTATAAATGATGTTCGCCTTAATATGCCTCACGAACTCAAAGAGGCTAAGAAGATCGAATTCGACTGCCAGCGTATCCTCAACGAGGCTAAGCTCAATGCCGAGTCTATCATACGCAAGGCTGAGGAGCGCGCTGCTCAGATAGTTTCACGAGAGGCTATCGTTACAGAGGCTAAGAAAAAGGCACTGGATATGCTCACAAAGGCACAGACAGCTGCAAAGAACCTCCAGCAGAACGCTGCTACATCAGTTGCTAAGATGCTCAACGATACCGAGAATTACTACTCAAGAAATCTCCAGAGCATAAAGACTGTAAAGAGCAAGCTCAGCAGCACTGTTTCAGCTGGTCTCAGCATGAACGGTATCGACAAGAAGAACGGCTTACAGTAAGTTATAAACACAAAAGCTCCCGTAAAGGGAGCTTTATTTTTATGCTTTGTCCTCAGATGATGTATCAAGGTTATCAATTGAATATTTCAGACACTGTATTACAAGTTGATTGAGCGAGAGGTTGTTTTCAAATGCAAGTTTTTCAAGCTCATCGACAAACTCCTTTGGAAGTCTGAATGTTTTCGTAACATATTCCTCATACCCTTTTTGCAGTTTAAACATGATCTCACACTCCTTATAATCATTATCTAATATTTTATAGTGAATTTATACAATCATTTTGCAATAATTTTATATTGTATTATTATTGCAATTATATGCCACTATATGATATAATAATTACAAGGTCAAGAGCCTAACATTACAGAATGGAGTGATAAAAATGAATGAAAACAAGAAGAAAATACCAAAATGGGCATTGATTTTAGGAATAGTCCTCTTTGTGATAATTTTAGGAGCTATCGCAAGCAGTACAGATGATACATCAAAAACTACAAGCAAGAATTTATCATCAGAGAAAAGTACAACTGAGACTCAACCAAAGACAGAATCAGTAACTTCTGTATCACAAATTTCGCAGGAAAAATCAACAGAATCCCAAACAGTTCAGCCAGATTATGACTTACAAAACGGCGAGTTGCTTAGTACCATAACAAATAACATAGACGGTAAAGAAGTAATTGTTGTTAAGGCAAAAATCAAATCAAACTTAACAAATAAACTCACAATCGACCAAAACTATTACAATGTAGCCGACATGATAAAAAATCAAGGCTGTGACAAATTTGATGAAATTCAATATTGGGCTGTTGCTGATATGACAAGCGGCGACGAAGCAAAAGTGATATCATTCACATTAAGTTCTGATACAATAAAAGAAATAAAAGACGAAAAAATAGTTGATAATCAAATTGGCAATTACGCTGATGACCTATGGATTCTTCCAAGCCTAAAGGACTAATATAAAAAAGCTCCCCATTCGGGGAGCTTAAATTTTTATGATTACTTGTTGAGATTTGCTTCGATCATGTCGAGCTCATCGTAAAGTGCCTGTGGGATATTACCGCCCTTAGCCTTGATGTCCTCGTCGTAATATCTTCTCATCTCAGCGATCTCCTTCTTCCACTCTTCCTTATCAACTGTAAGGAGCTTCTGGAGAGCAGATGCAGGAACTTCGTCCTCGATGCCCTTGAGGTTGATATCCTCAGCCTTTGGAAGGAAGCCGATAGGAGTCTCAACAGCGTCAACTTCGCCCTCAACTCTCTTGATGATCCAGTCGAGAACTCTCATGTTGTCGCCGAAACCGGGCCAGAGGAAGTTGCCCTCGTCGTCAGTTCTGAACCAGTTAACGTTGAAGATCTTAGGAGCCTTGCTGCCGAGTCTTGCGCCCATTTCGAGCCAGTGTGCCCAGTAGTCACCAACATTGTAGCCGATGAATGGCTTCATAGCCATAGGATCGTGACGGAGTACGCCAACAGCACCTGTTGCAGCAGCTGTTGTCTCGGAAGATACAGCTGATCCGATGTATGTACCGTGTGTCCAGTCGAATGACTGATATACGAGAGGAGCAGTTGTAGCTCTTCTGCCGCCGAAGATGATAGCAGAGATCGGAACGCCCTCAGGATTGTTGAACTCAGGAGAAATGCATGGGCAGTTCTGTGCAGGAGCTGTAAATCTTGAGTTTGGATGAGCAAGCTTCTTGCCCTCGGCTACCCAAGCCTCACCGTCGCACTTGATACCTG
>CAMYYQ010000060.1 GCA_947303535.1 uncultured Ruminococcus sp. | reverse complement strand
CATGGAAAATGATCCCGATATCAATCGTGATACCATTCTTCCAAATCTGCTGAAAGCTATGGAGAGCAGCGACGGTCATCTCTACAGCATAGCTCCTTCATTCACAATGTGTACTCTGGCAGTAAAGTCAAAGTTTGCGGATCACGAAAACTGGACTTTGCAGGAAATGACAGACCTCTATGACAAGTCAAGCGCAGAACACCGTTATCATTGATATGCTGAAATTCTGCAACCGTTTCGCTGAAAAGATAGAACCGCCCTGTGCAGAAGATGATTATGAAGCAATGGATAAGTTCTATGATGAACAATTCAGCTGGACCGCTCAGGATAAAAGTCTTCTCTGCAAGTGCGCAGGATATGATTCATTCCTGAAATACGAAACCTTCGGCGGAGATGATTACACCCTGGTCGGCTATCCGTCATCAAACGGCAAGGGCGGAAAAATAGAGCTTTCAGGAGAATTTGCCATAAGCAAGACAAGTTCCCAAAAGGAAGGTGCATGGGAATTCATCAAGACGTTCTTTGATTATAATAACGAAAACAGTATGTTTGCTTACCAGTATCCGGCACTGAAAACAGAATTTGAAAAAGCACTTGACGAGAAAACGAAAATGTATGCCTGGGATTCTAACGGCGATCGCATCGAAGTAGCCACTATGGATCCTGACTTACCGAAATCAGAATATCCTATCACAAAGGAAGAACGCGATAAACTTGAACGTTATGTCCTCAACTGTGATACTCTTTATAATGCTATAAACTCAGATGTGAAGAGCATCTGCATAGAAGAAGCAAATGCATACTTCTACGGCGAAACAACTGCTGAGGAAGCTGCAAAAATGATGCAGAATCGTATTTCTATATTAGTCAGTGAAAAAAACTGACAATAGAATACTTTTCATAATCCCCCCAATGTCGCACCTCCGTTTGGGGGTGCGCCCTTTTTTTGATACATTGATGACGCGATCATTGAAGTATATATTTTTACACATAAGGAGTGATAAAATGAAACTATCAAAAATCAAAAAGTCGATCTGCACAGTTGTTACTGTTCTTATGGCTGCCGCAAGCATACCGACCATCGCCAATGCCGATGATTACCAGGATACAGGCAATATCGGCGGCTTTGACTGGGAAGTTTGGAACCAGGATCATAAGGGTAATTTCTCCTGGGAGCCCTCAGCAGGTTCATTCACCTGCTCATGGAGCGGTATCGAGAATTTCCTTGCACGTATGGGCAAAAATTACGACAAACAGAAAAAGAACTATAAGGCTTTCGGCGATATAGTTCTGTCCTATGATGTAGAATATACCCCAAAAGGTAATTCGTATATGTGTATTTACGGCTGGACCAGAAGTCCTCTTATGGAATACTACATCGTAGAAGGCTGGGGCGACTGGAGACCACCGGGAAATGAAGGCGAAAGCAAGGGCAGCGTAACTATTGACGGCAATACCTATGATATACTCAAGTCAAGACGTTACAATAAGCCTTCCATTGACGGTACAAAGACATTTGACCAGTACTGGAGCGTCCGCAGAACAAGCGGCTCTGTCAACAACAAGACCAATAAAATGAAGGGCACGGTATCTGTCACAAAGCACTTCGAGGCATGGGAAAAAGCAGGTCTTGATATGTCAGGTACTCTTTATGAAGTATCTCTCAATATCGAGGGTTACAAATCCAACGGTTCTGCCAAGGTAAACTCAATTTCCTTCGACAAGGCTGATATTGTACCCGATCCCGTAGTCGAGCCTGTAAAACCTGATGCAAACGGATACTATTTCACAGAAAAATTTGAGGACGGCGCAGGCGAATGGGCAGGCCGCGGCGATGCAGCAGTCAAAACAAGCTCAGAGGGTTATGACGGCTCAAAGGCATTGTTTGTTTCGGGACGTACCGAGGAATGGAACGGTGCGTCTATAGCTCTTGACAGCAATGCATTCATAGCAGGTGAAACATACAGCTTCGGCGTTAATGTAAAGCAGCTTTCGGGCACTGCAACACCAATGCAGCTCACTCTACAGTATACTGACTCAGACGGAAAAGAAACCTATAAGACTGTAGCAGAAGCAACTGCTTCCGATGAATGGAAGGAACTTTCCAATTCTGCTTATACTATCCCCGAGGGTGCTTCAAATCTTATCCTTTACGTTGAAGCTCCGAAAAGTCTCACGGATTTCTATATTGACAACGCTTATGGCGGCGTTAAGGGCGCTAAAGCTCTTGTAACTCCAGACAGCACTGTAAAGCCTGCAAATGACATGAGAGGCGATACCAACGAGGACGGCGTGGTCGATGTTTATGACCTTATACGTTTGAGAAAAGGGCTTATCGACATGATGTCGGGCGCAGGAACAGTTCCGCCTAATTCAGATGTAAACGGTGACGGTACTGTAGGAGTGTCCGATCTTGTATGCTTGCAGAAGCATATCCTCGGAGTCTCACCGATACCTGCTCCTGCAACTAAATAATATTCAAAAAATTATCGCCCTTTTAAAAGGGCGATATTTTTTATGGGAATGTTTTTATTTTACCGAGGACGAAGGATTGGAGAAGAACCAGGTCTGCAATATCGAAGCTTCCGTTTTTGTTCAGGTCCATGCGTTCGTCTGCTTTGGCGTTTTCATCATCAAGCTTGGCGATGAGAGCATTTCTTGCTGATACAATGTCAAACGAATCTATGATTTTATCGTTATTGAAGTCCCCTGCTATTATTTCGGGGACTTTTTCCTTTTCAAAGAAGATAATATCATTTTTAGTAACGCTTATATCCCCTGTTGCACCACAGTTATGGAAAGCAAGCTCGATATCAAATATCTTGCAGCCTTTTGCAAGCTCGGGGATATGGCTCATATGATCGTATACATTCAGAGTATCCTTGTAAGAAGCAGCATCATCTGTATCTTTGCGAACTGCAAAATAGCATACTTCATCATAGTTATTAAATTCGCCTATGAAATGGTAGATAGCTTTATAGAGGTCATATTTATTACCGTTTTCAGTATAGGTGGTCATAAGCTCCGATGAACGGTACGAATAAGAATTACCGATGCCCTGCTGTTTTTCGTAGCTTTTGAAAAACTCTTCCATATCCATGCCCGAGACCTTTTCGGCTATTCTGAAAGTGGTGCGTGAATTTGCATCATCAGGGATATAGAATGTGTAGACCATTCCGTATTTACCGTCAAGACTGTCGTCCATCTGACAGTTAATACATATGTCTTTTTCGGAGTTGAGCTCATACTGGGAAGTTCTGTTAAGATTGAGATCCACAGTTGAGTCTACAGACTTTTCGGTATAGAGAAATTGATATTCTTTAGCATTTACGGTGAAACAGCCCCCTGCATAAGCGTACATCTTGCTGCCGCGCATAAGATAATACTCAGGCGAATAGAAATCGTAGTTATCAATGAGTATATAGTTGACTCTCATCATTGAAATATCCGAATACAGCTTAACTGTAGTCTCGATCCCCTCTTTTTTCAGCGCAGTTGTATCGCAGTTACATTCATATGTGTTTTCGTCTAATTTGACACTGCTCATTTTGCCTGTTTTAAGTCCGAAATGCTTTGCGCCCTCGATAAGCTCGTAAAGAGGGAAAGAAGTGTAATCTTCTGTGGAGCTGCCGTCACTGCATACATGATAGAAAATATAGTCGTTATAATCGGATTCGAGATCTTTTACCTGATAGGAATAAGGAACTCCCTTGTGTCTGTATACATGGTATGTCTCGCCGCCGACTTCAATAGTGCCTGCATAATACATAGGCGGCTGAGCTTTGAGCTGGCTCTCCTCGATGTTCCTGAATTCAAGCGTGCTTGCAGGATCGTCCATAGCTATAACTGCACTGCTGTAGCCGCCTGTCTCCTCAATGATGCTGAAATAGTTGAAAACGTCATTGTTCACCTTGTCGATAATATCCGAGATAAGTGAAGCGGAAGTACATACAGCAGCCGATGATGCGTATGAAAAGCTCAGTACCAATGCACCGAGTACGGATAATGCTTTTTTGAATTTCATAACAATACCCTCCTTAAAAGATAATTTTTGAAAACGCCCTATAATATTACATAAATTGTACAGTATTTTAGCCAAAAAGTCAAGAGGAATGTTGCTTTTTGTCGGTGTAAGCGAACTCCTTTGGCTAATAGCTAACGGCTTTATTACACAGTTTTTTTCTTCCCTGTTTACAGTAAGTGACATATTGTGGAAAAGATGCATTTTTTGCGGATTTTTCGCCAGATTATTGACACATACGCCAATTTGTGATATTATAAAAACAGATTCCTTTCAATGTATTATAACTTGATAAGATCGGTATAAAAAAATTTTTTTGAGATGTTTATGATTTGATTTCAGTTGTGCTTTTTATGTATGAGTTCTTCTAAAAATCATGCCTTTAAACGGCGAAAAGAAGGGAAGTAGTGAATGATGAAAAAAAGGAATTCCAAGGCTGCAAAGGTAATTGCAGGCTGTATGGCAATGATGCTGGCGCTGGGCAGCGGAATGATAACGCCCGACATTAAGGCAGATGCCGCATTTACTGACGGTATCCAGTCCGTAAAGATAACTTCTTCAACATTCCCTGATGCAAATTTCAGAGAATATGTATCAAGTGCCTTTGACAAGGACAGAAACGGTACTCTTGATCCTGAAGAAATACTTTATGCAAGGAATGTATGGTGCAACGGAAAGAAGATAAAATCCCTCAAGGGTATCGAGTATCTTGTGGAGCTGCGCGGACTCTACTGCATGGATAATCAAATAGAGACTATGGACCTCAGCAAGAACCAGCAGATAACAGGTATATGGTGTTCGGACAATCTGTTCACATCACTGGATTTTTCAAATCTTCCGACTCTTGAATGGGTCTATTGCTACAACTGTAAGCTTACATCGCTGAACGTAACAAAGAATCCCAAGATGTCGTATATCGAATGTAATTCCAATCCTTTGAAGAAGCTGGACGTTTCCAAAAACCCCGTGCTGGAGCATCTTATGTGCGGCGACTGTGAGTTTACCGAGCTTGACCTGAGCCATAACCCCAATATGCAGCACCTTGACGCTTTCAGAAATAAATTTAAGACACTTGATGTTACCTGCTGTCCGAGAATGAAAAGACTTAATGTGTGGGATAACCATGAGCTCGGAAGCATAGATGTCAGCAAGTGCCCGGGATTACAGTATTACAACTGTTCCAATAACGGTGCGACCAGTGTTGATGTAAGCAAAAATCCCGAGCTGAACAAGCTGAGCTGCGCTTACAACGAGCTTACCGAGCTTGACCTTTCGCATAACCCAAAGCTTGCTTATCTGGACTGTATGCAGAATCACCTCAAAGGGCTTGATCTGTCATATCACCCTAATTTACGCTTCTTACAGGCATTTATAAACGACTTTACAGAGCTTGACATAAGCCGCAATCCGTACCTTATAAAAACCTATAACGAGGGTGCAAAACAGGACGTATGGAACTACGGCAAATTCACTGCATGGACTATTGACTACGGCGGAGATACCTCTACAGGCAAGGATAACATATTCTTCCTCGCCATTAACAATACAGTAAAGCTTGATGCTGAATCAAAGGCTACATTCCCTGTTTATGAGGACAACGATGACGATATAACTGACACAAAAGAGCTTATCACACGAGAGGCTGCTGTACAGACACTGTATGAAATGGCAGGAAAGCCAATTGTAAGCGGACTCAAGTCAAGATTTACAGATGTAGAGCACGGTGCATGGTATGAGGATGCGCTGCTCTGGGGCGAGAAAAATGCTCTCTGTCTGGGTTATCCTTATGTTGTATCCGATACCTTCGGTGTAGGCAAATGGGTAACAAGAGAAGATGTAGCACTTATGATGATGCGTTTCTCGGAATACATGGGCTATGAGCGTTCTATCGACTTCGGCAGAAGTGATGATTTCATGGACTATTACGAGGTGGACTTCGACCACTGGGAGGCTATTTGCTGGGCTTGTACATGGCATATCATAGACGGCAAGGGCGACCTTAGTGCTCCTAAGGAGGAACGCAGGATAGATCCTCACGGAAAAGCTACACGTACTGAATTTACGGAAATGCTCAATCAGATGCTTGAAGTAAACAGAAAGTCTATTGAGTTCACTATCCCTGAAAATCCGGAGACTCCCGTAACTCCTGTTGAACCTGCTATACAGGAAGATTATTCTCTTGATGCGTCTATCGTACTCAGAAACTATGCTCAGACATCTACAAATCAGAAGAGCAGCTTCAACGAAAAGCAGGAAGCTGCTGCCGATGTCAATAAAGACGGCATAGTTGATTCAGTTGACGCTTCAAAGATACTTGCTTACTACGCTTATGCTTCAACTGCAAAACAGAGTGTTATCTCAATGGAAGAATTCATGCAGAAGGAAGCAAATAAATAAAAAACAGTTTATTATCGGGGACCCCTTTCTGAAGAAAGGAGCCCCCTTTTAAATTATTATAAACGTCTGTAGTAGTACTGCGGCTAAGATTGCAATGATATGATCATTAATAATTACCTGTGCTATAATAGGAGAATTCCGGAAAGATATACGGTTCTAATTCAGGATCGTTTACTGTCCATGTCCGTTTTTTGAAATCTATGTCCGCTTCGAGAAGCTTTATCTTATCCTGTCCGTTTTTGGGG
>CAMYYQ010000059.1 GCA_947303535.1 uncultured Ruminococcus sp. | reverse complement strand
GCTGATGACCTTGATTTTTCAAGCGTTTTCTACTTCAATTGCCTGATATGCGGCCTTGCGTATCTGCTGATGTTTTTCTCAGCACCTTTCATTGCCGATTTTTATAATAAGCCTGAGCTGATACCTATAATAAGAGTAATGAGCCTTGTGCTCATAGTATCGGGCATGAAGAACGTTCAGCAGGCATATGTCAGCAGGAACATGATGTTCAAACGCTTCTTCTTCGCAACATTGATCGGTACTGTAATTGCTGCTGTTGTAGGAATAACAATGGCGTATACAGGATTCGGATTATGGGCTATCGTAGCTCAGAACCTTGTCAATGTCACAGTTGATACGATGATACTCTGGCTCACAGTAAAATGGCGTCCGAAGAGATGCTTCTCATTCCAGCGTCTTAAATACCTTTATTCCTATGGTTGGAAGCTCTTTGCTTCATCGCTTATGGAGGTAATATACCTTAAACTCAGAAACCTTATAATCGGTAAGAGATACTCCGACGAAAGCCTTGCCTTTTACACTTACGGTGAGTATTTTCCGCAGTTTATAACGAGTATACTCAATTCCTCGCTGGACAGCGTATTGCTGCCGTCAATGGCAAAAGTACAGGACTCCCGTGAAAGTGTCAAAAACATGACAAGACGTTCCATAAAGATAGGTACTTTTCTGATGATGCCGTTCATGGTCGGTATCATGGTATGTGCCGCACCTGTAGTAAGGATCGTCCTTACAGAGGACTGGCTCCCTGTAGTGCCTTATCTGAGGATTCTTTGTATTTCTTACGCTTTCATGCCGATACATACAGCAAATCTCAACGCTATAAAGGCAATCGGCAGAAGCGATACTTACCTCAAGCTTGAAATAGTAAAGAAGATCGTGGACTTTGGCGCAATACTTGCTACAATGTTCATATCTGTAAAAGCAATGGTATATGGTGTGCTCGTATCATCTGTCATCAGTCAGGTGATAAACGCATGGCCCAACAAGAAGCTGCTTAATTACAGCTATCTGGAGCAGGTAGTAGATATGATACCGCAGATAGTGGCATCAGCCATTATGGGCGGCGTTATATGTATTATAAACTTTATAGATATCAATTATATACTTATGCTGGCAATTCAGGTACCATTAGGTGTTGTAGTGTATATTCTCTGTTCAAAGCTCATGCATATCGACAGCTATGAATACCTTATGGATACTTTTAAAAGTCTTTTAAACCGAAAGAAGGATAAAAAAACATGAAGAAACTTATGATACTTGGCGGCTCAGCTTTTATATTACCCGTTATTGAAAAAGCACATGAGCTTGGCTGTTATGTTATTACCTGCGATTACCTTCCCGATAATATAGCTCATAAGTATTCAGATGAATACTGCAATGTAAGTGTTATCGACAAGGAAGCTGTTCTTGAAGCAGCAAAAAAACACGAAATTGACGGCATTATCTCATTTGCCTGCGATCCGGGAGTTGCTTCAGCTGCTTATGCAGCTGAAAAACTCGGGCTTCCGTTCCAGGGACCATATGAGTCCGTAAAAATACTTCAGGATAAGGGACTTTTCCGTAAGTTCCTCACAGACAACGGATTCAACTGCCCACATTCAAAGAGCTATACCGATAAAAAAGCTCCATTTGATGATATCGACTTCTTTGACTGGCCTGTTATCGTAAAGCCTGTTGACTCAGCAGGAAGCAAGGGCGTTACAAGAGTCGATGATCCCGAAAAGCTTTCAGAAGCTATTGAGATCGCACTTGATGCAGGACATAACGGACACTTTATTATAGAGGATTTCATCACATTCAAGGGCTTCCACTCTGACGGTGACTTCTTCACTGTAGACGGAAAGATAGTATTCGGACCGTTTGCAGATCAGCTTTTTGATAAGGAAGCAGTAAATCCTTATACTCCTGCAATGCTGATATGGCCATGTACAATGGATGCTGAATATGACAAGGCACTGCATGAGGACCTTCAGAGACTTATGTATACTCTGAATATGAAAACAGGTATATACAATATCGAAGCCTGTGTAGGTGAAAACGGCAAGCCTTACATCATGGAGGTATCTCCCCGCGGAGGCGGCTGCCGAATAGCTGAGATACAGAATATGGCTTACGGTGAGAATGCAGACCTTATCGAGAATGAGATAAGAAAAGCAGTCGGACTTCCTCTTACAAAGATAGAAGAAGGCAAGTGTGACGGACACTGGGTACAGTTTGATCTTCATTCAACTACCGACCGTGACCGCATACTTAAATCCCTCACTATTGATCCCGAAATAGAGAAGAAGTACGTTAAGTATTCTATGATAACTGCAAAAGCGGGCGATGTAGTAAAGCCTTTTACAGGAGCTAACATGACATTGGGCGACCTTTTCCTCAGATTTGATACCCGTGAGGAGCTTGATGAAACAATGGCTCGTGCAAAGGAATGGGTAAGATACGAATTTGAAGATTGAGCTAAAGCAAGTATATGAAAGAAATTGGCGGATACATTGAATTTGAAACTTTCCGTTCGGCTATGCTTTATGATGACGGCATAAAGCTGAACTGTGGAAGAAATGCATTTGCATATCTTATTGAGAGCAGGAATATCAAAAAAATATGCTTTCCAAAAATGATGTGTGATTCAAATGACAAGGTGCTCAGTGACTATGACCTTGAGGTAAGATATTATTCCATAGGGAAAGACCTTAAAATGGAAGATATCATACTGAATGATGATGAATGGCTGTATGTCGTGAATTACTACGGACAGCTTTCAGATGAGTATATACGTTGTTTGAAGCAAAAGTATGAAAGGATCATTATAGATAATGCACAGGCATATTTTCAGAGAACTGCTGAGGGTATAGATACTATTTATACCTGTCGTAAGTTTTTCGGAGTATCCGACGGAGCAATATTATATACTGATTCACAGCTTGACAGGGAATTCTCTTACGATGAATCCTACAAAAGGATAAATTTCCTTGTGGGAAGATTTGAGAGAACGGCTTCCGAGTTTTACAGCGAATATGCTGCAAATAACGATGTGTTTTTTGAAGAGCCGCTGAAAAAAATGTCAAAGCTCACAGAAAATATCCTTCATGGTATCGACTATGAGTTCATAGAAAAGCGAAGGACAGAAAACTTCCGGTATTACCATGAAGCTCTTGCTTCTGTTAATAAGCTTGAACTCAATATACCAAACGGTGCGTTCATGTATCCGTTTTATATTGAGAACAGTGCTGTGATAAGGGAAAAACTCAGAGATATGAAAATATATACTCCAAAATTATGGCCTAATGTTTTGGATACGTGCAATAAACAAGATAATGAATACGATCTTGCCGAAAACATAATACCATTGCCTTGTGATCAGAGGTATTCATATGATGAGATCAATTATGTTATAGAGGCGATAAAAAATGTATAAACTTCGTGAACTGGAGAGCAGGGACCTTGAGGAGATAAACTCATGGAGAAATAAGCCTGAGCTTATAAGCCACCTGGGCGCACCGTTCAGATATATCAATCTGAGAGTCGATCAGGAATGGTTTGAGAATTATATGAGATCCCGTTCGACAAATGTAAGATGTTCTGTTGTAGATGAAAAGGACGAGAAATTATACGGCCTTGTCAGTCTTACAAATATAGATCAGTTAAATCAGGCTGCCGTGCTTCATATAATGATCGGCAGTACTGAAAACCGCGGCAAAGGTATAGGAACTTTTGCTGTTAAGGAAATGCTTCATCACGCATTTTATAATCTTAACCTGCACAGGATAGAGCTGGAATGCCTGGAAACAAATAATATTGCAATCAGACTTTATGAGAACTGCGGCTTCAAAAGGGAAGGCATCAAGCGAAAAGCTGTATTTAAAAACGGAGAATACATAAATATGTATGTGTATTCTATACTTAAAGAAGAATATATGGAGTTAAAAGAAAATGAATGAGAATATTTTAGTTACCAGATCTTCTATGCCTGATTTTGAGGAATACTGCAATGAGATAAAAGGATTCTGGGATAGTCACTGGCTTACAAATATGGGCGAAAAGCACGTGCAGTTGCAGAAAGCCCTTGAGGAGCGTTTTGAAGTTCCTCACGTTACTCTTTATACTAACGGTCATCTTGCTCTTGAGAACATACTTGCCGCTATGAATCTGCCGAAGCACGGTGAGGTAATAACATCACCATTTACATTTGCTTCAACTACTCATGCTATCGTAAGGAACGGTCTTGAGCCTGTTTTCTGCGATATCAATGATACAGATTATACGATAGACACTGATAAGATCGAAAGACTTATCACTGATAACATGCTCGATGCGGCATGCGTCTTCGGTAGCCGTTGTATACGGAAATCTCTGCGATGTGGAAAAGATACAGAAGATAGCTGATAAATATGATCTCAAGGTAATATATGATGCAGCTCATGCATTCGGTGTAACATATAAAGGCGTAAGTGCTGCCTGCTTCGGAAATGCTTCAATGTTCAGCTTCCATGCTACAAAGGTATTCAATACCATTGAGGGCGGTGCGCTTTGCTACAGCGATGACAGCCTTGTGCAGAAGCTGTACGATATGAAGAACTTCGGCATACACGGACCCGAGGACGTTGCCTATGTAGGCGGAAACGCAAAAATGAACGAATTCCAGGCTGCTATGGGTATATGCAATCTCAGACATATTGATGATGAGATAGAAAAGAGAAGAAAAGTTACAGAGCATTACAGAAACAGACTTGAAAACGTCAGCGGTATAATCCTCTGTAAGCCTCAGAAAGACGTAAAGCCGAATTACGGTTATTTCCCTGTAGTATTTGATGAGAAGCTTTTCGGAGCAACAAGAAACGAAGTTTTCAAAGCACTTGCTGAAAACAATATAAATGCAAGAAAGTATTTCTATCCTATATCAAATACTTTTGAGTGTTTCCACGGCAAGTACGATGTCAACGAAACTCCTGTTGCACTGCATATAAGCAAGCGTGTGCTCACACTTCCGCTTTATGCTGATCTCAGTGAAGAGATCGTTGATAAGATATGTGATATAATCCTCAGCTTGAGAAAAGCTGATTGAATATCCGGAAGTAAATAAATTATCTGTTTTTTAGAAAGGCTGAGATCATGAGGAATGATGAAAGAAACTTGATCAATTTTAAAGAGATTTTTTCTCTTATTTTCAGAAAATTATGGCTTATAGTATTATTTGCCATATGTGGTGGTATAATTGCTTTCTGCGTATCCAAGTATCTTATCGCACCAAAATACGAATCACATATCAAGCTTTATGTTCAGGGCGATACACCAATGATTTCAAGTGGGAATGCATCAGGTTCAAACGACAACAGAAATGATGTCAATAACCTGAAACAGCTCACAAATACATATATCGAAGTTCTCAATGATGACCTTGTTATGCAGGAGATCGGAACAAATCTTGTAACACGTTTCGGAAGCGAAGCATTAAGCAAGGTGTTCACAGTAGAGAATAATAATGTTCCTGCTGATGAGCTTCGTGATACTATATTTGTCGAAAGTGTTCCTGATACACTGGTTCTGAAGATGCAGGTCATCACTAAAGATCCTGAGGTATCTGTAGCTATATGTAACTACTTTGCTTTATATTCCGACCTTTATCTCCAGAAGGCTATCGGTAACGGATGTAAGGCACAGTATATGTCATGGGCACAGTATAACGGTACTCCTGTATCGCCGAATAAAATGAAAAACGCTGCACTTGGAGCTGTTTCGGCAATTCTCCTTGCTCTGCTCATTATATTCATTATGGACTTCTTTGATGATTCCGTAAGAGATGTCAATGCTCTCGGCAACAGATATGACAAGGCTGTTATCGGTGAAGTAGGACGCTTTAAGGGAAAGAGTGTCAAGGGCGATAAAAAAGGCGGATTGGTCAGCCTGTTTGATAAAAATGTTCCTTTTACAGTTGTTGAAAACTACAAAGCCATACGCACAAGTATAATCTATTCGCTTTCTTCATGTGAAAAGAAGGTAATATCTGTTTCATCAGCAGAACCTTTTGAAGGCAAGTCAATTACAGCTGCCAATATTGCCATAACTCTTGCACAGGGCGGAAACAAGGTGCTCCTTATAGATGCTGATCTTAGAAATCCTGTTCAGCATGAAATATTCCGTATCAGTGAAAAGAGAGGCCTTGCAAATGCTTTGACTGATATTTCTGATCTTGACAGATGCATAAAGAAGACATTTATGGAAAAGCTTGATATAATTACGGCAGGAGACGCAGTTTCCAACCCGTCCGAGCTTGTTGCATCAGAGAACATGAACAGGTTAATAGAAAGACTTGAGGACAAATATACATATATCATCATTGACACACCTGCTGTAAACTTCTTTACAGATGCTGTTGAGATCGCTAAAAAGGTTTCCGGTATGGTAATGGTCGTAAGATACAACGAGACATCGACTGCTGATATTGATGCGGCAATAAGTAGGATCGAGTTCTTTGAAGCAAATATGTTGGGCTTTATCCTCAATGATGTCAAGACTAATAAAAAGTACAGCAAGTTTATTGCTCCTTCAAGAAAAGTTGAACCTATCAATAAGAGAACAGATGCTCAGAATATGAACAAAAGCAGTTCTTCGTACAGATCAGGCAGCAGCTCCAGGGTACAGATATCCTTCAGGCTGAGCAGGTAGGGTTCCTCCCTTTTGCCA
>CAMYYQ010000058.1 GCA_947303535.1 uncultured Ruminococcus sp. | reverse complement strand
TATGTAGGAATGCCTATAGCCGTTGAATTTGCCAAGCACGTTAAGGTCATCGGCTTCGATATAAATGAAAAGCGTGTGAATGAGTATAAAAACGGCATTGATTCTACAAACGAGATCGGTGAGGCGATAAAAAACACGACTGTTGACTTTACTTCCGATCCTACAGCTTTGAAAAAAGCAAGGTTCATTGTTGTGGCAGTACCTACTCCTGTCAAAGACGACAACAGTCCTGATCTCAGACCGCTTGAAAGTGCGTCAAAAACGATCGGTCAGAACCTTTCTCCTGGAACTATCGTTGTATTTGAATCGACTGTTTACCCGGGAGTTACCGAGGATGTATGCGCACCTATAATCGAAAGGGAATCGGGTCTGAAACTGGGTACTGACTGGAAGTTAGGCTACAGTCCCGAACGTATCAATCCCGGAGACAGGGTACATACTCTCACTTCGATATGCAAGGTCGTTTCGGGAATGGACAGTGAATCCGCTGCTGAGATACAGAAGGTATATGACATTATAATCAAAGCAGGAACATTTATGGTTTCCGACATCAAAACTGCCGAAGCCGTAAAGGTCATAGAAAACAGTCAGCGTGATATAAATATAGCGTTTATGAATGAAGTAGCCATGATATGTGACAGAATGCATATCGACACTGCGGAAGTTCTCGACGGTATGAATACCAAATGGAACGCCCTCGGCTTCAAGCCGGGTCTCGTGGGCGGTCACTGTATAGGTATCGACCCTTACTATCTTACAAGTGCTGCCGAAAAACTTGGATATAACAGCAGAATAATCCTTAACGGCAGAAAGGTAAATGACTCTGTGGGGGCTTTCGTTGCCGATGCATCAATAAAAGAGATGATAGAAGCAGGAATGGCTCCTAAAAAGGCAACTGTTATCATACTCGGAATAACTTTCAAGGAAAACTGTCCCGATACGCGAAACAGCAAGATAGTTGATATTATAGAACGACTGAGAGAATACAATATCACACCTATCGTTACTGATCCCTGGGCAAATGTTGAGATAGCAAAGCAGGAATACAACGTAGATCTTGTCCCCTTTGATGAATTGCCAAAAGCTGATTGCGTCATAGTTGCTGTTGGACATTCTCAGTTCAGATCCATGTCGGTAATGCAGCTGAAGGAAATGTTCAAACCCGAGCTTTCAGACGAGGAAAAGGTACTCATAGATGTAAAAAGCCTTTACAGAATGGACGAGTTGCGTGCAAGCAAGATGAGATTCTGGAGACTTTGATATAATTGCAATGGAGTGAGAGTTTATAATGAATATTTTGATAATAACTACTTATTTTATTCCCGATAGTGCTATTGCAGCAGTAAGACCGTATATGTTTGCAAAACATCTCACGGAAATGGGCGACAATGTAACTGTCCTGCGCTCAGGTGAATTTGAACTTCCTCCTTTTGATGAATACGATAAAAATATGGATTTTGAAGTTATCTCAGCATTGGGAAAGAACAGTGATGCTGAAAAATTCATGCGCGGAGAATACGAAGGCTTCACTCCTGTCCCAAAGGGAAAATATCATTTTATCCCTAAAAAAATAAAGATGCCTTTAAAATTCATCAGAGATGTGAAAAATGTTTCTTTAAAGAAACCTCCGAAATGTCTCGAACATCTTGTAAATGTCCTGAAATACCAGAAGCAGGTAATTAATGATATGCACAGCAAAGGCAGAAAATTTGATGTTGTTTTCTCCACCTGCGGTACCCTTGAAAACATCTATGCAGGAAGGTATGCTGCAAGAAAATTCAATGCTGCATGGATAATGGATTTCCGTGATCCTATGATAATGACACGTAATCTGCTGCCTGATTATATATGGAATATCTATGCCAAAAGAGCCACTGTCTGTGCGCTGAAAGAGGCGGATTGTATCACAGCTGTAAGCAGAGAACTGTGCAATGAATTAAAAGCGCTTCATTTAAGATCGGATATATATTTGGTCCACAACGGATATGATGAAAATGAAGATATACCCGAAGTTGATGTAACAGAAGGAGAGTTTTCGTTTTGCTATACAGGCAGAATATATGAAGACAGTAAGCCGGCACTCAGAGCATTGGTAAGATGTATCGCATCGCTTATCGAAAGTAATAAAGTTGATAGGGAAAAAATCAGATTCTATTATGCAGGTTCAAATTTAGAGGATTTTTCCAAGGAGTTTGCGTCCGAAGGGATCAGCGATATTCTGATAGATAAAGGCTATCTTTCAAAGGGCGATACATTTAAGATGCAGCTTGAAAGCGATGTGTTCACGGTATTGGCATGGAATACGACAGAAAGCAAAGGCGTACTTACGGGTAAGTTCTACGAAGGCATAAAAGCAGGCAAGCCGATACTTGCGTTGATATCAGGAAATGAACCCAACAGTGAGCTTTTGCATATCCAGAAAAAGTTCGGTTATGGCTATTGTTACGAGATATGCAACAGCGAAATGCCTGAGTCTGATCTTGCAAACTATATCGAATCGCTTTATAATGAAAAAATGTCCTGCGGAAAGCTGTCTTATACACCTTCCGAGGAATTGCGCGATGCTTTCTGCTACGGCAGCATATCCCAAAAGCTGAAGTCCGTTATTATAAAAGCTGAAAAGATCAGTAAACGAAAGAACGAGACTCTAACATAAATATTCATAAAAACGGCTGCTCGAAAGCAGCCGTTTTTTCATGGTATTATTTGTCATAATGTTTTGCTGATACTTCCTCACAGAGCTTATAGATCCTGTTTGCACAGACTTCTATATCAAAATCTTTAAGTGCTCTTTTCTGTCCGTTTTCAGCCAGTCTTTCAAGCTTATCACGGTTTTTGTAAAGGTTTGCGATACAGCGTGCAAGAGCTTTGAAATCGTTACATTCAAAAAGCAGACCGTTTACACCGTCAGAGACAAGCTCAGGATTGGCACCTGAATTGCTTGCGATAACACATAGTCCTGCTGTCATATACTCTGCGGTTACAAGCCCGAAGCCTTCAGAGCGTGATGCCATAAGACCGATATCATAATCGCGCAGGAGTACTCCGATGTTATCCTTTACGCCAAGGAATCTTACCTGATCTTTTAGTTCGTATCTGCTGATGAGCCTGTCAAGATATTCGCGGTAAGTCGGGTCTTCCCAGCCTATTATATCAAGTGTGACATTTTTTCTTATATCCTTTGGCAGCGCTCTGAGCGCTTTTATACATATATGCTGACCTTTAGCAGGCAGGATACCGCCGACTATAACTGCCCGAAGAGTTAACACCTCTTTGTTTTTTGAAGTACGCGGAAGTATTGCTCCTGTATCTATACCGTCATATATCCTGACGATTTTATGGCGTTTTATACCATTCTCTGACCAGCATTTCTTAACAGCATCTGAGACTGCAACGAACTTGCTGGAATATCTGTTAAGAAACGAATAATAGTCATGTCTTAAAAACATACACCCGAAATCTTCCACGCCGAATTCTCTTATGTGAACGATATGCGGTATACCGTATTTTTTCGCTAAAAGGCAGCCGAGATCGCTTCGTGCTGAATTGGTGTATATGATATCTGCTGATGACATATCTACAGCAAGTTCAGCTTTTTTTACTGCTGATGGAAGATTATAGATATTTCGTCTCGCAGAAAAGACAAGCTTTTTCAACAATGACTTCAAGCTGTTCCTTGAACGATTTACCATTGCAGGGATATGTCCGGTATCTATAGTTTTTATACCGTTGCTTTCAAGACGTGTTTTAAGTTTGGGAGTGCCGCTGACACATACTGTTATGCTGCACCCTTTGGCTTTTAGTTGCTTAGTCAGCATTATCAGCGCATTTGTCGCACCTCCCAAAGGTGTCGGATCGGTAATAAAAAGAATATTCATAGTTACTTCTCGTCCTTATCCTATATTTTTTCCGAAGGGAAAAATATCTTCAATATCTTCCAAAGTGTTTCATAGGACATATCCAATTTCATAAGATATTTAAAAAAGCCTATTTTCCATGCCGATGCATAGAAATCGCGTTTAAGCTGCTGCGGATGCAGCATATAACCGAACAGATCGCGCTCGGGTTTTGCGAGGAAAGATGATTCTCCTCCGTTGAAAAGCCTGAAATTATAAAAATGCTCAAGCATATCCCTGGAAGGTCTCATCATGCAGTAACGCATAAGAAAGAAAGCGTCTTTACTGCTTGGCTCAATGTGGGCAAACCTGCTCTGCTTTGCCTGACGGATAAAATCAAGTGCTCCGTCCTGCAATTCACGAACGCAGCTTATCTCATCGACTTCGCCGCCCGGAGCAAGATATTCATATTCATACCTTTCAGCGATAACTTTATCTCCGTCCCTGACATATTTTTTCACGGATCCGTTCTGTTCAAGGAACAGCGACTCAAACAGCCCCACAAACGGCTGTTCTTCACAAATTTTTTTGATTTGATTGTAGTTATCCCATATATATCCCTTTGCTTTCAGAGAGATACCGTTGGTATTATCTGCTGCTCTTTCATCAAGACAAAGGTAGTATCCCGTTATATCCGAATCAATTCCTTCCGATGATAAAGCCTTTATCAGCTCTTTCTGTATATTTGCGCCGTAGCCAATATCTACGAGTGCTGTTTTTTTGTCAAAATCAAAGCCGCTGATATATTCGATCATAGTCTGTTTTTCGGCAGAGGCGTTACTTATTATATCTTTACTTACAAGTCCGTAAAGCTTTCTTACTCTCGGCTCCTGTTTTAACAGCTTGCTCCAGAAGACCTCGTCTGAACCGACTTTCGCTTCTTTTAATTGAGACGTGAAGTCGTCAGCTTTAAGTCCCCAGCAGTCAAATATCTGACGTACTGATATCCTGCTGGGCAGCAGCATAAGACTAAGCGCATTTTCATAAGTCTGCGGCATTGAAAAGGAAGAAGAGGTTCTGATACTTCGGCGTGACATTTCCATATAGCGGGACGGTATTTCGGAAGAATACCCCATAAGGTCGTATGCCTGCTTCAGGATATGACCGTCTCGTGCAAGGAATACCGCTTGCTCGGTACCGTTGCTTCTGAGGTCATCAATAAGCCATTTTGTAAAGCCCCAGAGAAGTATGCCAAAGTTTTCGTAACCAAATCTGTAATAGAAATCACGGAATCTTTTTGTAGAATTGGTAGACGTGTTTATAAGACGATAAATATCAGAAAATCCCTCGCTTTTTCTGCTCTGCTTTTCAGGGACAGCGCCCAGATACAGATTATCGGTGCCTGTCTTTGTCTTAACAGCGTGTATACCGCACTTTTTTGCGCAAATATAATCAGACATTGCATCGTTTCCGATATGTACAAGCTCATTTGCGCGTATCCCAAGATCTTTCAGCACAAAGCTGTACAGTCCTCCGTTGCGTTTTGACGCTCCGGCATCGCAGGAGATATAGAGCTTTTCATAGCCTTTTATACCGCATTTGACAAGTATCTTTTTCATCATTTCGGCAGGAAGATACATATCGCTGACGAGTATGACCTTTTTATTTTTCAGGCATTTCCTGTAGAAACCCATAAGCACAGGATTAGGACGGCAGACCTTCATTTCATACGAAAGCTCCTGCATACATAATCGTTCTGCATCTTTTTCGGAGATGCCTTCAAAGCTATGATATATATCATGTATATTTACTTCTCCGCATTTGCTTTTCTTTCTTGCTCTGTGCTCGGCTTCGATACGCTTCCTGCTGAAATCATGGAATCTCAGCTGCTTTTCCATAAGTCTGAAAACATCAGTTGGTTTAGCAACGTCCCTTACGATCAGAGTATCAAAAATATCAAAAGAAATATATTTTGCAGACTGGGGAAGCTGCGAGAAACGGGGGACACGGCTTCCTGTATTTTCGTCAAGGAAGGACTTTACTGCCTTCTTTGCATTAAGCATTTAAGATCACCTCCGTTATTTGCGCATTAGCTTGTATATAAAGTAATACGGCAGCGGCAGTCTGAATGCCGACTTCATAAAGCCTGTTTTCCAGGGACTGCCCGAAAGCGCGTGTATGAACTCCTTGGGCTTGTATCGGAAAAGCGGCTTCTGCGCTGTAAAATATACCTTTGTTCCGTCTGCGATATAAAAAAACGAAAACAGCTCCGTATCCCTGATCTCAGGCTTCATTCCGAAGTGTATCAGGGGCTCTGTGAGCTGACTGTCAGAGTCTGCAAGACCTGATTCGTATGCTTTTTTTATGAATCTCAGTGCGCCGTACTGCCAGCTTTTTATTGCTTTTTGTATCCACTGGTCTCCCTCATATTCGTAAGGCATGAGCAGCGGTACGACTTTGCCGTTATCCGATCTTGTATACCCTGCTGTAGAACCTTCGTAGCTTTGCAGGAGTTTTTCATAACCTCCCAAAAAGCACAGCAAACGCTTTCGGTTGCGGATATCCGAGCTGTCGAAAAGATAGCCGTTCACGGGAGTGGTGAACTTTTTAGTGGGGGTTATGCCTATATAGAAGCCCTCGGGCTGCATATCCATATTTTTTTCGGCAATGAACTGCTCAAGGCAGTACTGCATATTCCCGTGCCAGCCTATATCTACTATGGCAATTTTTCCGCGCATACCAAGCTGTTCCGTGTACTCCGTGAGCAGCGCGTCCTGTTCAAGTGAACGCGCATTTATAATATCCTTGTTTTCCTCATAGATACGCCTTGCAACAGCGTTGCGGCTAATACTGTCATAAGGGATACTGT
>CAMYYQ010000057.1 GCA_947303535.1 uncultured Ruminococcus sp. | reverse complement strand
TTTCAAGAGGCTGCAACGCTGACGAAGTTTACAAAATGGCTATCATCACAGCAGGTATGGCATAAGCAGCGTGACGCTGCACCCTTGCTCCGCGATATAGTCAATACTTATGGCTGATTATATCCGCGAGTGACAATAAACGAAAGATGTATATCATCGCGTGAACTCTAAATGCGAAATATTGATCATTAATGCGTAATTATAAAAAATCGGGACTGCTTATGTTGCAGTCCCATTTTTGTTTATTGATCGCTTTCACTTTCATCGACAGGCTTTTCCGTAACATCACTTATGCGCCAGCCATTTTCTGTATTCACGATAGTAAATGTTGTCTCAGGGATAGGATAATCATGAGCTTTTCTTAACTCTGTCTCTACTATAGTTGCAATTATATTGCCGTTTTCATCAGTATCCACATTCATGTCATATTCATTCAATACCAACTGATCTATGCCATTATCATAGATACCTTCTTCGATATAGTATCCATTCTCCGTGACGCACATAAATGCACTGCCATTAATTTCTTCTGAGTCCTCGGTACAGATTTCAAGCATCTTCTTTCCCTGTTCTTTATCAAATATCTCATAGCAACGCTTTTCAAGGTCAGCCCATGTGGGATACTTCTTATCGGTAACAAGATAGAACTTCCTCTCATAATCAAACTGATCGTTGTCTGATTTTACAGTCCTTGTGATAGTATTATTCTTGTCAACTTCAAGGTTTCCTGCAAAAATGTCACAAATGAACTCCCTGTAAGAGTCTATCAGCTCCTTGGCTATAGAATCAGCGTTGGCGTCTTTGCTGCCCTCAGAAGACTGTTCATAATTCTTTTCTTCTGCCTTGCTTATACGCCAGCCGTTTTCGGTATTGACGATAGTAAACTTTGTTTCATAAACATGATCAGGATCAACGTCTAAATCAATATGTCTTCTGGTCGTGATTATATTTCCGTTCTCGTCAAACTCGCCCTTTACATCGTCATCTAACCATTTGTACAGCCTGTCACTGGTATCGCAAGTCTCTGTATTAACGTAGTATCCGTCAGCTGTAGTATATATCAGAGTCGTGTAGTCAATATCCTCTTCCTTTGCGCAGCCACAGTTATCAAGGACTATCTTTCCAAGCTCTGCATCGCATACCTCATAACAGCGTTTTTCAAGATCTTCCCATGTTGGATATCTCTTGTCGGTAACACGATAGAAGTCCCTCGTCATCTCATCTCCGCCGTAAGAAGTTATTGTCTTGGTAACAACAGATGACTTATCGACTTCAAGCGTTCTTCCGTGAACGTCATACAGGCAAGCCAGCCAATCGTCTGTAAGCTCCTTGGCGATAGCGTCTGCGTCAACTTCGGCTTCGGTGACTTCTTCTGTTACGGCTTCGGTAGTCTCTATCACGCTTTCCTCAACCTCAGCCGCAGGAGTATGTCCGTTACGGCTGATAAATGCCATACTTCCGCCTATTCCACCAACGAGAAGCACAGCCGCTGCTGCAATACTTGCGCCCTTATACCACTTTGGTCTGCGGTACTCTTCAACGCCTGATACCTCACTGGCGTTATTCTCATGCATCTCATTTATATTGTACTTTCTTTTACTCATGGCGTATAACCTCTCTCTCTTTTCGTCTTTGAGGACAGGATACTCCTTAGAGAGCCTGTCTGCCGTATTTTTGTCTATGTCATTGAACAGATCATCAAATCTCATTTATATCCCTCCTCCGAGATACCTGCTTCACTCAGCAGCTCCATAAGCTTCTTTCTTCCTCTGCTAAGTCTTTTCTGTACAGCAGTATCGCTCAGTCCCACAAGTGAAGCTATTTGTTTTGTTTTCATACCGTAGTAATAGAAGTAAATGATGATAGTCGCATCGGGCTCGCCCAAGCTTTTCACACAATCAAATACAGTCTCACGAAGTACTGTTTTTTCCGCTGCTTCTTCAACTCCTGCATCAGATGAAAGCTCGCCGAAGCTGTCGGAGTCGATAGATACAGTAGTATCACTTTTCACAGACAGCCGTCTGAAATAGCTTATGGCAGTACGCTTTGCTATTGTGCCGATTATGCCTTTAAGCTCTCAGTCCTTTCCTGTATGACTGTCCAGATAGTGGAATACCGCCGCAAATGTATCGCTGAGACACTCGTCCGTGTCCTCGCTTGTGCCGCAGCCTTTAAGCTTGTTTGCGCAGATCGCATACACGTATCCGCAGTATTCATCAAACAAAGCCCGTCTGCCCTCTTCGGGAGACTGCTCCATTATGCGATGCAGCTCTTTGTCTGTCATCATTTCACCCCTTTTGAATGCATTCACCTATTACACTCGCTTTGACCTGTTGTTTTCTGACCATTTTTTTAGCCGTTAGCCTTTAGCTTGTAGGGGACGTTCTCGCCTGTCGGCTCGGTCGGTGCTTCTGCCTCTGGCAGAGGTGTCCCCCGGACACCCGCACCGTCCTCGACAGCCCGCATGGTTAGTGCATAGTGATTAGTATGTTGAGAGTGTATTGAACGTAATTATATAAAAATCGGGACTGCTTTTTTGCAGTCCCTTTTTGTTATTCATTTATATTCGGGTCATACGGGCGAACACTGTTCGCCCCTACACATCGTATCTTGTTATTTATAGCTTAAGGCGCGGACTGCCAAAGGCAGCCCCTACAGTAGTTCATGTTATTTGCATCGTAAGGCACGGGCGAGCGGAACTCGCCCCTACTCTCTTAGCTCTTAGCTCTTAGTTCTTAGTTCTTAGAGTTATGGGTAAGCATTTTCGCTACTTCCTCGACTGAGCATTTATAGTCGCCGTCGCCGCTTCGCTTATAAGTGCCTGTATAAATACTTCCGCCGAGGTAAATAGGCTCCTCGCCCTTTTTTATCCGCGGCACGTTTATGACGATTATATGCTTGCCCTCTGTCTCCACTATCCTCACATCACGCTCTGTAAGGATATTCCTGCTGACTTTCCTCTTGTCGTTGATTATCTCCCAGAAGTCACTGATGAGCCACTCGGGGTCGGGCAGGTCTATAGGGTGAAGTGACTTGTCCTTATGCTCCTCTACGCCAAGCAGGATTATCCCACCCAGTGTATTAGCGAATGCGGAATATGTCTCCCACAGACTCATTGGCAGTCCGCCTATGGCTTTTTTCGCTTCTATACGGTTATTTTCTTTGTATTTCTCGATCTTTGAAAGGTCTATCAAGTCATCACCACCTTTTTATACGGAGCTTTGTCAGCCCTGAACCAGTGCCTGAAACTCTTCTTCTGTGATTATAGGCACTCCAAGCTCTTTCGCTGTTTTATTCTTTGATGAATTCGATGTGCTGTCGTTATTGATGAGGTAATCAGTCTTTGAAGATACCGAGCCTGCTGCCTTACCGCCGTTCTGCTCTATAAAGGCTTTCAGCTCGTTCCTGTTCTTCCAGATATGGACTGAACCCGTTATTACAAAGGTCTTGCCTGCTATGGCAGACTCGCCGTTGACTGCTTCTGCCTCTGTAATTTCAAGTTCAGCAAGCAGGTTATGGAACTCCGCAAGCTTAGTGCTGTCTCTGAAAAAGCTGACATAATCATTTGCAAGCACCTCGCCTATACCGTCAATGGCAGTAAGCTCGGCTGTGGACAGCTTTTCTATCTCCTCGGCTGTGGTGTAAGTTCCGCAGATAAGTCTCGAAGCCTGTCTGCCTATATTGGGTATGCCAAGTGAATACAGCACACGGCTAAGCTCTGTTTTTCTTGAAGCTTCCACTGCGTCTTTTAGCTTCTGATAGGACTTCTCACCAAAGCCTTCAAGCGTTACTATCTTCGCCTTATGGTCGTCAAGGTGGTAGAAATCGCGGAACTCGCGGACAAATCCCTCCGAGACAAGAGTCTCTATGGTAGCCGTTGACATTCCCACTATATTCATGGCATCACGCTGCACGAAATGCTCGAATTTGCCTATATGCTTGGCTGCGCAGTCCTTATTGGGACAGACCAGAGTCTCCACGTCATCGTCTGAGGTGCGTACTTCCGTTGCAGCTCCGCAGACAGGACATACTGTAGGTATATCAAGACTTCCCGAAGCTGTCTCGTTTTTCAGCACCTGCGGTATTATCATATTTGCCTTGAATATGGTAAGTGTATCGCCTATACCGAGCCTCAGCTGCTTGACTATGCTCAGGTTATGGACAGAAGCTCGTGATACCGTAGTACCCTCCAGCTCCACAGGGTCGAATATGGCTACAGGATTGAGCAGACCTGTACGGCTTGCCGACCACTCAACTTCACGGAGAACTGTGTCCGCAGTCTCGTCACGCCACTTGAATGCAATGCCGTTTCGCGGAGCATGAGAGGTCTCGCCCAGACTTGCTCCGTATGCTACATCATCGTACATGAGCACAAGTCCGTCTGAGGGGAATTCGTTTTCGGTAATGGCTTTCTCAAAATCCGCAACTGCTCCCTCAACGCTTTCAGAGTCCACAAGAATACCGTAAACACGCTGAAAGCCAAGCTCCTCAAGATAGCTGAGTCTCTGTGAGAATGAGTTCTCCTCATAGCCCTCGGCTGAAACGAGATTGAATGCAAAGAAGTTGATATTTCTCTCCGCAGTGACACGGGAGTCCAGATTTCTCACTGTTCCCACACAGAGGTTACGGGGATTCTTGTACTTTGCCGCATCGTCTATCTCGGCATTGACTTTCTCGAAGTCCTTGTACTTCATAAGAGACTCACCGCGGACTACCATATGACCGCTGAAAGGTATACGTGCAGGTATGCCCTTGATGTGCCTTGCATTGGCTGTAATATCCTCGCCTATCTCGCCGTTTCCGCGTGTTACAGCCTGTACCAGTTCGCCGTTGTCATAGGTCAGCACAAGGGTGAGTCCGTCAAGCTTCCAGCTGAGAAAGCCCTTATGACTGCCCAGCCAGCTTTTAAGCTCGTCAACGCTCTTGGTCTTGTCAAGTGAGAGCATCTTTGAGGGGTGGCGTATCTTTTTAAGTGCTGATGATACCTCATAGCCTACCGACTGTGTACGGCTTCCGCTGAGGACTACTCCCGTCTTTTTTTCAAGTGCAGCAAGCTCGTCGTAAAGGTCGTCGTACTGCTTATCCGACATTATCTCCACACCTGTATTGTAGTATGCATCGGCAGCCTTAGCCAGCAGCTCGTTAAGCTCTTTCATTCTGTTTATATCATTTACAGCCATAAGAATATCTCCTCATTATTAGTTGATATTATTATACCACGTTTTCCTCAATAAATCAAATCAGCCGTTAGCCTTTGGCCATTAGCTTGTAGGGGAGCCCGCCCTCGGGCTCCCGTCCAAATAATTACGTTACCCCACGGGACGCCGAGGGCGGCGTCCCCTACACATGGTTACAGCGTACATAAAGGTTACGGTAACACGGGCGGATAATATCCGCCCCTACTAATCACTATGCACTAACCACTCGGGAGCCCGAGGGTGACTCCCTACAGTGTAGGGAGATGTCAGCAAAGCTGACAGAGGGGCGCGGCTCCTGTTGGGAGGGCTCCCCTACAATGCGCTAATGTAATTTGCATCGTGAGGCACGTGCGAACACTGTTCGCCCCAACAGGCTAACGGCTAAGGGCTAAGGGCTGCTTTCTAAGCCTGTCCATTAATTCCATAACGGCAATAGTGTCGCTGTGGGGAACGAGAGTACTCTCCTTCAGTCCCTTTTCGAGACACCTATGGACTTCCTCGACCTCGTACTCATAGCCGTTTATTGCATCAGGGTGTACGAACTTTTCTATCTCTTTCCCGTCCTTGCTGTAAAGGGTTCCCTCGCAGGTGCAGTGGAACCAGTTTCCGAGAATGATATAGCCCTTACTTCCTGATATTACCGCATTATTGCTGAGCTGCACCTCAAAGCCGTTATCCGCAGATACAAATGCACCGTTTTTATAGCGAAGCCTTATAGAGTTGCTTATATCCACTCCGTAGCGCATATGTGCATCGTATACTATCTCATCGGGCATACCCAGCAGGTCATGTGCAAGGGTAAGAGGATACACTCCTAAATCAAGCAGACAGCCTCCTCCGCAGTCCTCACGGAAAAGCCTGTCATTTGGGTCATATGGTATATAATTGCTAAAATCAGCCTTTATGTACTCTATCTCCCCTATCTTTCCCGAAGCAATCCACTCTTTCATCTTCCTGTACACGGGTCTGCACTTCATCCACATTGCTTCCATGAAGAAAAGTCCCTTTTTCTCGGCAAGAGCAAGCAGCTCCTTTGTCTCCTGTGCGTGTACGGTAAGGGACTTCTCACAAAGTACGTTCTTACCGTTTTCGAGGCATAATACTGCATCATCGAAGTGCGACGACATGGGAGTAGCTATATATACTATCTCGGCATCGCTCTGCTCTGCAAACTCCTTATAGCTGCCGTAGCTCTTCTCAAAACCGAACTCCTTTGCGAATGACTCAGCCTTTTCAGCCGTTCTCGAAGCGACTCCGCAGAGCTGTGCATTCTCGTCATGTTTAAGTGCTGTTGCAAACGTATGGGCTATCTTACCTGTACCGATAATGCCCCATTTAAACTTCTTCATATTGACCTCCTGTCGGTTATCGGATATTATTAGTATGTCTGCCGTTTACGATGTCATATCAAAACTGTCTGCCAAGCTGCCAGAAAGCAACTGCACTTGCAGCCGCTACATTAAGGGAGTCCACCTCATGTGACATGGGTATCTTCACCGTATAATCGCAGTCCGCCACGGTCTTGTCAGCAAGT
>CAMYYQ010000056.1 GCA_947303535.1 uncultured Ruminococcus sp. | reverse complement strand
GCTTTGCCTCTGGACTCCACCAAAGGAACACAGTCCCTTTGGAATCCCGTTCATACACTCGGCAAGTTTTTACACTGCTAAATTATGATTTACAAAGAAAAGCAATAATCAAAGGAGAAAACAATGAACAAAGAAGAATTTTTTACACAGTATGCAGGAAAATATCGCTTGATAAAATTCGTGATCGGTGGCAGCGACTGCTCTGAATCGTATGTAAACGGCTGGGAAAATAAAAGTATGTATATGTTCTTTGATATTTCAGCAGACGGACAGTTCTTCCTGAAAGTCCATACCGAAAAGGGTGAGAAAGCATACGAGTACTTCTTCGATCCCGAAGAAATGAAATATCACACCAAAGCCGATAAAAGTGACGAAGGAACTCCTATAAGGATAGAAAATGGAATGCTCACAGAGGAAACAAACGATCATCTTATGGTTTATGAGCTGACGGACGAGCTGGATTGATCTGTACGGAGGCAAACAATGTATAAATATATGCGCATACAGGGCAGAGATTATTCCTATGTAACCAAATATCCCAAAGGCGTGTTCAGTTTGTGCTGGAATTTAATAAATAATAAGGTAATGAATGATGAAGATGAAAAGCTGTTCATTTCTATTGATGAATGGTTCAAGGAAAATCTTCCCGAACCCGAGCCATGCAAAAATCACGAACAAGTAATTACATTTTTCAAGTGTGAAAGCACCGAACACATGATAAAAAAACTCGAACCTGCCGTAAAGCTGTTAGAAAAATACAGCAAGCCCTATGATGTTATGTATACCAACTTCGTCGGCACTATAGTTTACGAAGATGATTGGCAGGTGGCTGTTTCGGTCAAGGACGGGAAAATGGTCTGATACATTATAGTGTCTGCTGAAAAAATAAACCCGAAAGCATTCGGATAATGAAGCTTTCGGGTTTTGTCAATTTTTGTATGCTTGCACGGGCGAGCGGAACTCGCCCCTACATACATTAGTATTTATTCATTGCGGACTGCCAAAGGCAGCCCCTACATAGCTAAAGGCTAATGGCTTGGAACGCCGAGGGTGACTCCCTGTAGTACAGGGAGATGTCAGCGTAGCTGACAGAGGGTCGCGGCACCTGTTGGGCGGCATTCCCTACTTTGCCATGTTGCGGTACTGGTTAGGCGTTACTCCTACCGTTGCAAGGAACTGGCGCAGGAAGTATTTACTGTCCACATATCCGCACTGCTCCGCTATCTCCGCCATACTCAGCGGTGTTACAGTCAGGCAATAGGTTGCTTTTGCCATACGTGCGTTTATGCAGTCCTTATGTATGCTCACTCCGAAGCATTTCTTATACACCTCGCGGAGATGTCCTGCACTGTAAGGATAGAGCTTGCGAAGCTTTTCAGACTCGAAGCTGTCCTGCGGATTGCTGTAGATATAGCTCCTTATACTGAGCATATCCTCGTAATGGGGACGCATACGCATCTCCATTTTCTCGCGCTGACGCTCGGCAAGTATATCCGTACACATTGCTGTGAGCTTGGTATATGATTTCTCATTGCACTTGATAGCTGCATATACGAACGAATCGAGTCCGTACTGGTCTATATATACAGCGTGCTGGAGCATTATTGAATTCAGTCTGTTTTCAAGAAGCTCTGTATCAACTTCGCCCTGTATTATGCAGGCAAAGGTATTGTCATTGACTCTTCCGCAGATATCATTGCTTCCGCAGAACTGATTGATAGCCTCAGCTGCGTCCATAACAGCAGGTATCTTGCCGTTGAGTTCATAAAAACCTGCATTTGAAATACCTATCCTCATCATAACGAGAGCGTATTCCTGCTCCTCGATATCGAGTGTATGATAAGCCTTTCTCATACCTGTTTCGTTATACATTCCCGTAAGAGTATCACGCATATCCGACAAATTCTGGCACTGGGTAAGATACTGGATATCATTCTTCATGCGCAGGAACTCCAGTCCGTTGGAGACGGATTTGAGCCAGTTTCTGTAGATATCGTCATAGGTATCGGGATCATGGTATTTGAGCACAAGATGTCCGAAAAGCCTGTCATTGAAGAACAGCGGATTAAAATAATACACAGCCGGCTCGTAATTCTTTGAGAGAAGCGCAGAGAAATTGAATTTGTGCATATCGAACGGAGTTCTGTCCTCCCAGTTTACCATGCACTGACACGAAAGTATCTCGCTGAGCTCTGCATCTGTATCATACCAGTTTTTATAAAGGCACAGATAAAAACTCTGGATACCACGCACCTGCCAGTGATATTCACTGCATATATCAGTAAATTCGCCAAGTGTACGGCACTCTGTCAGCTTCTGGTCAAGAGGATTGAACAGGTTCCAGTTGTCGTATTCCTTCTTGGTACGAGCATTTTTCAGTTCCTCTTTGTACTGTTCACGGTCTATGCCGCAGGTGCAGCTTGAACCGCATATCAGCTCGCCCTTAGGCGGCGAAAAAAGGAATTCTCTGTTTTTGAGTTTGCTGTATACAAAATTCGCCGCGTCCTCCCCTATAGTTTCACGGTTTCTCTTGTAAGTTGTGAGCAGCGGCGAATGCATAAAACGGTCGCCTACGAATTCGTAGCCTACTACGGTAACATCGTCGGGGACCTTTATGCCCAGCTCATCAAATTTGTCTATAAGTCCGTAAGCCATATAATCATTGGCGCAGACTATAGCCTGCGGCAAAGGAAGCTCGCCGCTGTGATAACGTTCAGCAAGCTCTTCACCTGAATTCATCCAGAAATTTCCGTAATGTACGCGCTTTTCATCGTATTCGATACCGTGCTTTTCGAGAGATCTCCTGTAGCCGTTAACTCTGAGATTTGATGCTTCGATAAAATCATAGCCTGTTATTATATCTATTTCTGTAAAGCCATGCTTATCTACAAGATGATCGGTAAGATCCTCGATATCACATTCGTCACTGGTATTTATGAATGTACACTGCGGCATATCAAGCTCGGGCAGGTACGTACCTACAACGACTATCGGTATCGTCTTGCGTGACAGAAGATCAGCGATCACCTTGCGCAGATCTTCATTTACAAACGATTCTGAAATGATGATAAGTCCGTCGATCTCGTCAGACATGATAAGATCATAGATCCTGTTTTCACAGAAAAGCTCCTTTTCCTTGATATTAGGATTATAATTATTGGAGAAAATGATCGTATCTATTCCGACACACTGATCGAACCTTGCGATTCCCTTTATGACCTGACGCTGTTCAATACTGTTCGCCTCAGCAGCAACAACGCCAAAGATCATTCTCTTTTTTTTGATCAAGTTTCCCACCCCTACCTTAGAAGTTACTTATATTATACATGATTTATTAAGAATTGTCAATGAACTTTTCTGCGTTTTTTACACCATAAGAGCATTTTTGTGGGTTGAATATTTATATATCGTTATAATCCACAATCAGACGATTTACATTTTATTTAAATCGCTGATTTTATACATCTTTTGCAGCGATCTGCATTCTCAAAGACACATAGTTTATGAATTCGAATTCAAAGGAGGGATCCACATGAATGACTACTCAGCAGATGTCCGACTTGCCCGTGAAGGAAGTACAGAAGCTTTCGCAAGACTATATGCTACAGTATACGAAGACCTGTACCATATTGCCCTTTACAGTCTGCGAAGTCCCCATGACGCTGCCGATACAGTAAGCGATACCGTACTGGACGCATTCTGTTCGATCAAAAAATTGCGCAGTCCCGAAAAATTCAGAAGCTGGATAATGACTATCCTTGCAGCTAAGATAAAAAGAAAACAACGCTCATATTTTGAGCCTGCCGATGAACTTAACGAAAACACAGACCTTACCGAAAGCTTTGACTTTGAATCAGTTGAGCTTCGTGAAGCTGTGAATAGTCTCGACGTTGAATCGCGCCTGCTGCTTTCCATGTCAGTACTCGAAGGTTATTCAAGCGATGAGATATCCAAGGTCTGCGGCATAAAGCCAAGTACCGTCCGTTCACGGCTGACGAGGATAAAGCAGAAGCTAAGACTGGAGCTTACCCCCGAACTATGAGTCCGAAAGGAGAATACATATGAACAATGACGAAAAGCTCAGAGAAATGATAAACAAAGAGCCTGTTCCAGACTCTCTCAAACCTGAAAATATAAAAAAGATGCTTGACGAACAAGCCCCAAAGAAAAAGAGAAGCGGCATAAAAATGGCAAGCCGAATCACAGCGGCTGCGGCTGCCTGTGCTGTAATAGGCGGTACTGCTGCATATTCACTGAACAACAGAAATTTAAATAAATATGAGGACAAGGAAGTCACTGTTACCGAGCCTGCTACGGCACATGACATCATTAACACCACAACAGATCAGGAAGTAAAGAAGCAGGCAAGCTATATGAGCGGTGCTTCCGACTATGAACAGGTATATACCATGTTCCAGAAGTCCTACAAAAAGGCTGAAAGAGAGAACAGAAGAAACAGATATAAAAATGCCATTGCAGATGACATGGTCGAGGAAGCAGCTGCATTTAGCGATTCAGATGCAGGAGCAACAGGTGCAGAAGTTCCTGTTTACGGCAGCAACGGCGACGAAGAGCTCAGCATAAACACAAATTCAACTGCAACATCAGGCGAACCTGCTACTGCACCTGCGGCTGAGCTGCCCACTGAGGCTGATGTCGAGCCTGCTACTGCTATGGAAGAGCCCGATACCGAGACTGCTACAGCAGCTGTTGAGCCAGAAGAAACTGATCCCGAACATTCCGAGACATACAATCAGGAGCAGGACGTTCTTGAAGCTGATATCGTCAAGACTGACGGAAAGCATATCTATTATGTTTCCAATAAGTTTGATGAAGAAAGCTATAAGCCTATGCTTTTTGCTGCAAACGCTGAAAACGGAAAGTTCACACACAGCTTTTCCATAAATATAAACGAAGCTATCGGTGTAAGCGACGAGCATTCTACAAATATCCGTGATATGTACATCTATAACGGTATGATAGTGGTTATAGGTACAGATTCTACCTACGACCATTCAACTCATACCTCAAGCGGCTATACATTTGCAGCTTTCTTCACCACAGGTGACGAGCCTGAGCTTATAGATGTTTACAAGCAGGACGGCTATTTCAATGACGTAAGAATATCTCCTGAGGGATATATGCTCCTTATATCGGAGTACTCTACCTGCTCATTCGATATAGTAGAAGACTGTGAGGATACAATTCATTATATACCGCGCTATGGCTTCAAAAAGAACTTTGACGTTATCGCTCCCGAGAATATACTTCTCCCCGAGTGTGACTTTGGCAGCTCATACTACCTCAGCTACAACGTTATAGGCAGCGTTGACCTTAACAAGTCAGGCGAGCCAAAGTCCTGCGATATAAAGACTCTCGCAGGTTATTCGGGAAGCGTTTACTGCTCCGCAAACAACCTCTACACAGCTACTACACGCTATGACGATGAGAACGGTGTTTACAATACCTCTGATATCACCCGTATATCTATCGCAGGCGGTGCTATCGTTCCCGAAGCAGGCGGCATTATCAAGGGCTATGTAAAGGATCAGTTCTCAATGAGCGAGTACGGCGGCTACTTCCGCGTAGCTGCTACCTATAACGAGCAGAAAAGATCATTCTATAAATACACTGATGACGATATGACTTTCCTTGAAGACATATGGGGAACTATCACAGGCGATGAGGACGGCTACTACACATACGAGAATGTCAAAACAGATACTCATGTCTATGTCCTCGATATGGATATGAACTTAGTGGGTGAAGTCGGTGACCTCGGTGTTGGCGAGCAGCTCAAGTCTGCAAGCTTCAGCGGCGATATGGCTTATATCGTTACATTCCGCCAGACTGACCCGTTATACGCTGTTGACCTCAGCAACCCTTCCGAGCCCGTTGTACTTGACGAACTCAAGATAAACGGTTTCAGCACATATATGCAGAGCTGGGGCGACGGGCTTCTCCTCGGCTTCGGTCAGGACGCTGACGATAACGGCAGAATAACAGGTCTGAGACTGACAATGTTCGATAACTCCGACCCTAACAACTTAAAGGCTGCCGATGTATTCACATGGAACAACGATTACAATGATAACTACGACGATGTTTCAAGCAGCACTTCAAAGTGGTATAACTCAACGGCTGTATATGAGAGAAAGGCGCTGCTTATAGCTCCCGAGAAAAATCTCATAGGTGTTCCGATAGAAGAGACAATAGAGGACTATAACGAGGATTACGGCTGGAAAGCTTCAATAACATCACAGTACGTTTTCTTCAGCTTTGAGGACGGTAAATTCGTTGAAAAAGGCAATATCTCAGAAAGCTGGAACGACGGCGATGACGTTCGGTACTTCTACAACAAAACAGGCTTTGACAGAGCTATCTATATAGGCGACTATGTATATGCTCTCTCCAACAGCAAATTTGTTGCAGCATCTATAGATACCCTTGAAGTTACAGACGAGCTGGTGTTCTGACGCAATACAAATATTATAGAATAAAAACAGTATCTGCCTGTTCTGTTATGTTGTACCTCTTCGTCTGCGTTTACGATAAAGCGTAAATCCAATAATAACTGCGGGAACAGTTATAAGAATGAAAGCACGTCCAAATGTTGAAGCGATACCTGTTGCCACCTGACCGTCAAGTGTATTTGTAACGATGAGCTTTTCAGCTTCTGTGAAAACGAATGTAATGGAATTTCCGTTTTGTGCCGCATTATAGCCAAGCTGCATGGCGGTTCTGTATTCGCCGTTATTTTCAGTCACAATG
>CAMYYQ010000055.1 GCA_947303535.1 uncultured Ruminococcus sp. | reverse complement strand
GCAGTTCAGCTGAGCTTCTATCATGCGCCTGTTGAGGACTATCATTTTCTTATAGGTGTGGCAGCTGCCCCAGCGAGCGGTCATGGAGCGTATTTTCAGCTCGGGAAAGGCGATGCCGAGAGGGACGAACTTTTTGTGTACATCATGCATGATATCAAGAAATACCTCTTCTGTGAATCTTTTCAGCCATGCTGTGAAGATAGCGTTCCTGCGTTCTGTATTGTCAGTATCTTTCATATGTATGATGATGCAGCCGTCGGCTTTTTCGGCGTATTCGCGGCAGTCAGCCATAGTTTTTATGGTGTATTCCTCACCGAGTATAAAGGTCTTCCCGTCGGACAGGCTTTTCTGTCTTTCTTTTATAAGCTCACGGGCTGCAAAGCTTTTTACAGCCTGTTGTATCATGCTGCTCCTGCTTATGACGAACTCATCGGCAGTCCGTGCAGGTACTCTTTTGGGCGCGGAAACATAGACGTTCCCGTCATTCTTTACGCGCAGATTTATGTTCTTGACCTTTTTGCGCTGTAAAGTATATGTTATCTTTCCGAATGGAGTTGTAACTGTGCGGATATCGGTTGATATGGTGTTCATAAGCACCTCCGTAAAGACGTAAATATCAATGAAATTATAAGTCTTTTTCGGTGCAATGTCAAGTCGGTTTTTTGAGCAGCGTGACGCTGCACCCATTGATATTTCAAAGTTTATATGGTATAATTTCCATGCAGATACTTTAATTATATTGAAAGGGGATATGCATGAGTAATTTCATCGGAACACTTCGTCATAACATTGACTGTGGAAATAAAATACAGCTCATATGGTGCGGAGCGATCCTTATCACTATGCTGATACTTGCAATACTGCATCATAAATGGCGGTTCTATGAGCAGAAGCTGAAAAAATGGCAGGATCTTTGCTTTATACCGCTTCTCATAACTATTGTGCATTTTTGTATCTATGTGAGGGATGTTTCGCTTGTAAACAGCTGTGCTCCAATGTATCTTATAGCAGTGCTTGCTCTGCTGATGATGCCTCTTGCAAATATGAGGAAAGGCTACAGAGTTATAGGCTCTGTGGTGGGAGTATTGACTTTGGTGTTCGGTGTGTTTTTCTGTGTGCTCCCTAAAAACGCCCATAATTTTATGGGTAAGAGCTACAGCGAGTCATTCCATGAATTGGCGCAGGAAATGGACAGGAGCTATGTACTTAAAGAGTGGAAAGATGTTGATTTTTCCGCCCTTGAAAATAAGTATATGCCCATGGTAAAGGAAGCGGAGCAGGAAAAGGATCCCGGAAAATTTGCGGACGCTGTAAAAATGTTCTGCAACGAGCTCCACGACGGACATATTATGGTACAGTGCAATTATGATACCGAAAAATATCCCTCTGTTTTTGAGCTTCGCGAATACGGTCTTGCCATGATAGGTCTTGACAGCGGTGAGGTAATAGCTGTATGCACGACTGACGAGGTGAACAGACTTGGCATAGAGGACGGAACAGTTATTACCAAGTGGAACGGAAAGCCTGTGCAGCAGGCTGCTGCGGAAGATGTCCTTGATCGGGGCGAACCTGTAAAAGCCAATGCGGATAAGGTCAGTGCTATGTACCTTTCGGGCACAGGCGGAGATACGGTGCAAGTCACTTTCCTCGACAAATCGGGGAAAGAGCAGACCGCTGTGCTCAGTGATCTGGGCGAAAACAATACATTTTATGAGGCTTATGATGCCTTTACACAGATACAGAAGGCAGAGCAGCCCAATTTCAGCACAAAGATGCTGAATGACAAATGCGGCTATATTACGATGAACGCTCAGAGCTCGGGCAGTGGTCTGCGTGATATAATAAGCGATTTCAGCGGCAGGAGCGATTATATGAAGAAGATATTCCGTAAAAAGCTGAGCAGTCTGAAAGAGCAGGGCATGGAGTATCTTGTCATTGATCTTCGTGACAATATGGGCGGCTGTGATGCTCCGACAGTTTCGTTCTGCGAACTTCTTACCAACGAGAAATATTTTACTCATGGGCTCGGCTTGTACCGCAGCGGCGAATATATCTGCACAGCAGAGCGATATATCCGCGGTACGGGAGAATTTGCAGATCTGAAAATAGTTGCACTTACCAATCTTGAATGTATAAGCGCAGGCGATGCGGCTTCACTGTATCTTTCAAAGCTGCCTAATGTGACCCTTGCAGGCATTACCGATCCCAGCGGCAGCGGTCAGGAAACAGGGGGCTGCTGTGTACTGGCAGATTCTGTTGTGGAAGTTTTGTATCCCACAGGTCTGCTGCTTGGTGAGGACGGCGTACCCTATATAGATACAAAGGCGGACCGCATAAGCCGTGATCCTGTTGAGGTGCGCATACCTTTTGACTATGATGCAGCAATGAAGATATTCCGTGACGGAGAGGACTATGAGCTTGAATGGGCGGTCAATTATCTCAGTGAGCAGTAAAGCATACGAACTCAGTAAGTTTTGACGGAATGAATTTAGTGATATAGCGAATTGACTTCTAAGGTAAAAAGTGATATAATATGCAATATAAACAAAATAATCTTGCGTAAGGAGGATTAAATATGAATTTTGATGAGATGATTAATGGGTATAGCGCAAAGACCTGTGTAATGTCCGTTGAAAGATTTCCCGACGGAACTTACGGCAACATACGCATAGCCGCAGGCAACAGGGCTCATTGTGAGGACATGATGAATACTATGCATCGTTCTTTCATACCAAATTCCCCCTATGAGGAGTACTTCCCCGAGAATAAAAACTTTGAGGACTTCTGCTTCCGAAGTGCTTTTATGGGTCAGCTCCTTCATTCATATGTAAGACTTCCGCAAATGGGATTATGGCTGAATATGTTCCTGCTTCCACTTGGATCTGACGAGGAAAATATCGGATATTGCATATATTCGTATGACGTAACGCCGAATGTTGATCTGGAACAGAGAGCAAGTCTGTCTGCCGATACATCTTCGGCTATCATAAAGACCTGTATCAAACTGCGCAGCACAGATGATATACATAAGACCTTTAATGAAGTAATTGAGGATATACGCCAGATATGCGACTCCGATCACTGCTGCATACTTCTGTTAAACAAGGAAGAGCGCAGCTGTGTGAATTTCTGTGAAGCCATAAAGTACGGCAGCGTAATGAAGCCTTTGGATCATTATCTTGATGAAAAATTCTTTGAGACCGCAAGTACATGGGATGCTACTTTAGGCGACAGTACTTGTATCATAATCAAGGATCAGCATGATATGGAGTGGCTAAGGTCAATAAATCCTGTATGGCATGACTCACTTGTACAGGCAGGTGCAAAGAGTATCGTACTCTTTCCGCTTAAACATAACGGCTGTACTATCGGCTATATCTGGGCTATAAACTTTAATATCGAAAACACGGTAAAAATAAAAGAAACGCTGGAGCTGACAACTTTCTTCCTTGCTTCTGAGATAGCCAACTATCAGCTTATGCAGAAACTGGAGATACTCAGTTCGGTGGATATGCTGACAGGAGTTAAAAACCGCAACACCATGAATAATACAGTTGATGAGATAGTTGCGGGAAAGAGAAAAATGAAATATCCGTATTCAGTTGTATTTGCCGATCTTAACGGACTAAAGCGCGTTAACGATGAGGAGGGGCATATCGCAGGAGATCAGCTGCTGAAAAATGCTGCGGCTATACTTCAGGGAGTTTTCTACGACAGCGAGGTTTACCGTGCAGGTGGTGACGAGTTCATGCTCATAGCTGACGGACTTGATGAAGCTGCAATGGAAGCAAGAGAGAAACAGCTCACCGATCAGGCTGCTAATACAAGGAACGTGCATTTTGCCGTAGGTACTTGTATCGTCAATGAAGGCGACGATATCCGCAGTGCGATGCATATTGCCGATGAGCGTATGTACGCCGATAAGAATGAATACTACGAAAAACACCCCGAGCGTAAGTACAGGTAAGTGTGGTACTCATATATAAATTCAGCCCCGAGGCAATTAAAGTGCTTCGGGGCTTGGTGATTTTATTGCTTATATAAATCATTATTTACATTTGTAGGTAAGCCCCTTGGCGTTCGTTTGTAGGAGTGGATATTATCCGCTCGAAAATGTAGGGGACGGCGTCCTCGACGTCCCAAAGAAAGCGTATCAAATTGTTAAGGGACGCCCTCTCTTGCAGGGCGTCCCTCTTCCGAAAACAATTCACTGGATTGTTTTCGGAATTCACCCTTGCGGTGCGCCTTCGTATTGTTTCGCTGTTCTCTAAAAGCTTGGAACAGCGACCAAAGGCTCTGCCTCTGGACTCTGCCAAAGGAACACAGTCCCTTTGGAATCCCATTCATACGCTCAGCAAGTTATTACGCTGCTAAATTATGATGTATACAAGTGTTACGACTAATTTTGAGGGCTTTTCAGATATTCCCTGAGCTTGTCAAATATGCCGAGTCCTCGCGGATCGTTCTTCGCAGGAAGTTCATCGAGAGGGAAGAACCTCTGTGTGATAACTTCGTCATCGCTTTCTTTAAGCTCGCCCGAAAAATCACGGCAGATATATATTATCCCTGCGGCGTAGGTCCGATCGCCGTTGGGGTACTCGTAGAAAGAGTCCTTTCCTGACAGGTCCATAAAAAATTCAAGCTTGCCGCAGGTAAGACCTGTTTCTTCCAGCACCTCTCTCCGTGCGCACTCCTCAAAGCTCTCGCCAAGCTCCATTGAGCCGGCAGGGTAGTCCCAGAAGCCGTTGTCGCTGCGCTTTTGAAGCAGTATCTCATTTTTATCGTTTACGAGTATGACTCCTGCGCCTGCCATGATAAGAGGTCGGCTGCCCAGTATTTTGCGAAGTTCTAAGATATATCCCATTGTATTTGCCTCCGTCAGACGATTTTTACCAATTATACCACATCAGGAAAAACAAGTCAATATAAGCAAGTCCCCACAGCCGAAGCTATGGGGACTTACTTTATTTATTAAGGAGATTGTAACTGTCTTTAGTCAAGAGCCGAAAGGTCATCAAATGTATACTGATTACCTACAGCTGTCCAGTTCTTTGAACTGAATTCATTGAGCGCGCTGTTGTATTCATCTTCACTTACAGTATCATCATTAACTGTGTAAGTAACATTCTCTTTTCCTACTGCGCCCGAGTCCTCAAGAGTTCTCTGAACAAATGTGATCCTGTGATTATCGTATTTATGCATAACGGAATAATTCAGTCCCTGTTTTATATCAGTTATTCCAATGAGACTTTCCTCGGGACAGATAAGTACTCCGCCGTAAACACCATAGCGCAGAGGATTTCTGTTATCATCAAGAACAGGAACTGCATTACCGTTCTCATAATAGTAGAACATAACGCCTGTAATATGCTGCTGGGCTGCTGATATAAGTAATTCGGGAGTTCCGTCGTTATCAATGTCCTGTATATCCCATGTGGACATCTCACCGTAGTTGTCCGAGTCCATAAATTCAGTAATAGTTTTCTTGTATGCTGTTTTCCAGTCAGCGGCATTATCTGTGTCAGTACTGATAGAATTCTTTATAGGCACGGCGGCTTCATCGGAAACAGCCGCAGTTTCAGTTTTAACAGGAGCTGCGTCAGATGGTGCGGAAGTTGATACGGTTGTTATGATACCATTCATTGCGTTGCGATTGGCAGTGTTGGCAGCACCACAGCCGATAAGTCCTAAAGATACGGTAGTTAATACTGTGATAATTAATGCCTTTTTCATTTTTGTTGTCTCCTTTTTTATATTTATAAGAGTATTTTTTGAAGCTCCCTGTATTTTTGCTTTCAATAATAATATTCGCAGAAAGAGACCTAAGTGTAACAAAAATAGTAAAATTTCCGCTTTGTTTTTTGCACAAAAAAAGAGAGGATTTTTTGTGCGTTTTTTAGTTGAGGCAAAAAAGCCCTCACAACCGATATTGTGAGGGCTCTGTTGTTATATTGAGTTATCTTTCCGAAAGAATTACTTCTTGTCAGCGATAGCAGCCTGTATGGCTGATCATCCGGGCAGGCATTTTTCCTTTTACGCGAAGTGGACTCCCCGTCAGGGGAGCCCGAGATATCGTCGATATTTACGACAGCTTTATTGCGCCTGCCGCTTGCAGTTCCTTTTATTGCACCTTTATAGTTTTCGTTGTAGCGTATGTTGAAGATGTAGCTGTTGGAGTCAACGACCTGTACGCTGTCGATGATCTTGTCCATGAAGGCTGCGGAAGCACCTCCCTTGAAGTCCGACATTGCGTGAAGTGTCTGTTCAATATTGCGTATGCTTGCCTTGAAGCTTTCTGCATTATCCTTCGGCACTTCCTCAGCCGAAACGTTGAGCAGCCTCTTCTTTTCATCTATCTCCGCTTGAATTTTGCTGTGCTTTTTGGTGAACGCCTCTTTTGTAAGCACTCCTTCAGCTCTCATATCTATGAGGTTGTCGATCTTGCTTTCGAGAGATTTTATATCTGCGAGTATCTCACTGTCGCTCTTGTGTGTCTCGGGCTTGGAATCGTTGGGGCGATAATATTTCTTCACAAGCTCAAGTGCTTTGGTAAATACCGCTCGCTTGTTTATGAATGTATCCTCGAAGATATGCTCAGCAATGAGGTCAAGTCTCCACTGCGGAAGCATTTTCATTTCACAGAAGCCAGTGGCATCGAGTCCTGCTTCCTTGCGCGTCTTTGCACCGCCGTGATTGAGTTTATTGTAGCAGCGATATCCCCAGCTCGGAACTCCTGCCTTGTTCTTGCCCCACAGGTCACGTCTGAAACCCGAACCGCAGGAGCATATCAGCTTGTTGGTCCACATATTTGTCGAGGGATTGCACCTCG
>CAMYYQ010000054.1 GCA_947303535.1 uncultured Ruminococcus sp. | reverse complement strand
TTTTCACTTGAGTTTCATATACCCGAAAGCTCGGATATGCATTACCTTAATTCTATGGAGTTTAATGCACCTGAGCCATATTTTGAAAAATTATTCTTTTAATTAGGCTGACCGACTCTGTGTCTGAGGTTCTCCTCTTTAAGCTCTCTGCCCTCTGCAATGAGAGCGCGCATAGTATCAGCATCTGAATTTTTCAGTGCATCGCTGTATTTGAGAAGATTTTTGATAAGCGTATCAAGCTCATACTGAAGATTTTCCTTATTCTGCATGAAGAGATCAGTCCACATTCTTTCGTTCATAGTTGCAATACGTGTCATATCCTGGAAGCTGCCGCCGCTGAATCCACATTCAAGTCCAAGCTCGGGACTCTTTACATATGCACTTGAAACGATATGTGCAAGCTGAGATGTATACGCTATCATTTTATCATGGTTTTCAGGAGTTGTAACAACTATCTTTCCTGCGCCTACTTCGCCTGCAAGCTTTCTCAGAAGCTCTGTATCCTCTTCTCTACTGTCCTCAAACGGAGCAATAATAAAGTTGGCTTTTACAAAAAGATCAGCAGTACTATTATAATATCCTCCGAACTCCTTGCCAGCCATAGGGTGGATACCTACATATCTAAGTCCGTTTGACTCAGCAATGCTCTTCATACGCTCGGAAAATGCTCCCTTTATACCGCAAACATCGGTAATAAGAGTATTTTTACTTATTTCAGAAGCATGATCTCTGAAAAATCTTTCTGTTCCCTCAGGAAAAAGAGCTGCTATTATAAGGTCAAAGCCATTATAATCGCCGTCAAATACTTCATCAAGAGCTACATCACGAAGCGCAGCATTTTCTATATCATGGTTAAGGTCGCAGCCAACTACTGTATGGTATGTATATTTTTTAAGAGCCTTACATAGAGAACCACCTATAAGACCAAGTCCTACAACAAGAATTTTCATAGAATATTACCTCCGTTGTTCTTTTATCATTTAAAGTATAACGCTTTAAAAGCAAAAAGTCAATAGCAAATCACTTTTTTATTGATATAATAACAATTTGTTCCATAAAAGCATAAAATAAAGTGAGATATATCTCAAAACTAATCAGAATAGGATGATTTTATGCCAAAGGTCTTTTTGAGCCCATCCACACAGGAATGGAATAAATATGCTACAGACGGCAACGAAGAACTGTATATGAATCTGCTTGCTAACAGGATAGAGCCATACCTTCGCTCCTGCGGAATAAGCTTCGTCAGAAATGATCCTGTACGAAATGTTACAGGTGCTATCGCAGACTCAAACGCAGGTGTATACGATGTTCATCTTGCACTTCATTCAAACGCTGCCCCTGAAAATCTCACAGGCAGACTTCGTGGTATCGATATATATTACGCACCAAAAAGCTCCCAGAGCGAGCGACTCGCCAATATAATAGCAAATAACCTGAAATCTATCTATCCCCTGCCTGATAAAGTCAGAGCCATACCCACATATTCTCTCGGAGAGGTATTAAGGACCAAAGCCGTTGCTGTGCTCTGTGAACTTGGCTATCACGATAATTACGCAGACGAAGCATGGCTGAAAAACAATCTTGAAGCAATAGCACGTAATATTGTAAATTCTCTGTGTGATTATTTCGGTATACCGTTCATATCAGCAGGAGCAGTACGCTGGGGAACAGTTACCACTGACGGAAGCAATCTCAATATACGCAGCTATCCAAGCCTTTCAGGCAGCATAATCGGCTCTATGCCTGACGGCGCAAGCGTTATGATAAATGGTGAAACTGACGGCTGGTATGTAGTCAATTACAACGGTATCATCGGCTATTCAAGCAGTCAGTTCATAACTCTGTAAAAAAGGAGACAATAACGTCTCCTTTTTTTCAGAAATTTCAAGAAAACGTTTGACAAATGAAAAAAACTGTGATATACTATATACAGAAACACTTTAAAGCGTTACAGCTTAAAGCTTTATAGCGTAAAAGAAAGAGGAATAATTATGAAAGAGTTATCTAAGCTTATGAATTTCAGATCAGATGTTAGAGTTGTTGATGCAACTCTCAGAGACGGCGGACTTGTAAATGACTTCAGATTCAGCGATGAATTTGTAAGAGACCTTTACCTTTCAAACATCAAGGCAGGCGTAGACTACATGGAATTTGGCTACAGAGCTGACAAGGAAATGTTCAAGGTCGATGACTTCGGACCATGTAAGTTCTGTGATGACGAATATATCCGCTCTATCGTCGGTGAAAATCACACTGACCTTAAGATCGCTATCATGGCAGATGTAGGACGCTGCAATTACAAGCAGGATATCGTTGAGCGTGAAAACAGTCCTGTTGACCTTATCCGCGTAGCTACATATATCCACCAGATTCCAACAGCTGTTGATATGATCGAAGATGCAAAGAAAAAGGGATATGAGGTAAGCTGTAATATCATGGCTATCTCAAATGCGCAGGAAGGCGATATAAAAGTCGCTCTCGATATTCTTGGTCAGTCCCCTGTTGATGTTTTCTACATCGTTGACAGTTTCGGTTCATTATATCCGGAACAGATCGCAAGAATTGCGGATCTTTACTGTGAGATAGCTGCAAAATTCGGTAAAAAGGTCGGTATCCACGCACACAACAACCAGCAGCTCGCATTCGCTAATACTATCGAAGCAGTTGGTGACGGCGTAGACTGGCTCGATGCAACATATTCATCAATGGGAAGAGGTGCAGGCAACTGTGCAATGGAGCTTCTTCTCGGTTTCCTCAAAAATCCCAAGTATAACGTTTATCCTGTATTCCAGTTCATTGAAAAGCACATGAATAAATTACGTGAAGAGGGCGCAGTATGGGGATATGATCTCCAGTACCTCCTTACAGGTCTTTTCAATCAGCATCCAAGAACCGCTATCCAGTATACTAAGGACAATCGTAAAGACGTTTCTGAATTCTACAAGGAAATAATCTCTCAGGAATAATAATTAACTCTGTAAATATAATAGCCGAGAAACATAAAAATATTGTTTCTCGGCTATTTTTATTTCTTTAGCTTAGCTTTTATACGCAGACAAGCTTCTGTATGCATTATCCAATGCCTTGAAAACGGCATCTGTATAAGTCCACGTATATCCTTTTCACACCAGTAATCTATAAGCCATATAGCATTTTCATCATAACTTACCACATTCAGACTTTTCAGATACTCTCTGCATTCGTCGGATATTTTCTTTTTTAGAGCATCAAATGAAAGTGCTTTTACGATCCTTTCAGTGCTTTCTTTAACATCATGGATATATGAATATAGCTCATCTATATTTAATTCTTCTGAAAAAACTGCTATCTGCTGCCCGACAAGCTCATTTCCCGTTGTTATTATGGGAGAATTAATACGCTTGTTGTATTTTTCCAAAAAGAACACCTGTTCATCTTCATTAATGAGAGAATGTGCAACGATGTCTTCTATACGAAAAATATGCCATAACGAATATGCAATTGTTTTTGAATGATAGCCGTCAGCATTGATGAAAGGAATAGCATTGAAGTCCTCTCTTGAAAGCTCATCTCTGAACTGATCTATTACCTGCATTAGCTGATCTCTGAGTTTGAAAAGAGTTTCGATGCCATTATTATATGATTCTGCTTTTTTAAGCTGATTTTGCATTTTCCTATTAAGTTCAGACCATTCCTTATTCATACTTTCACCTCTGTACAGATATTTCTTAAAAAGCCATAGTATCGCATTTATGCAAAACTATGGCTTTTCTATTATTTAAAATGTAAGCTGATTGCTGTCACCGAGCTCCTTAGCAGGCTTTCCTGCGGCAGGAACGCTCTTTGAACGATATTTTTCAAGCTCAGAGAGCTCCTCAGGAGCTATGAGCGAGGCTGATGAAAGTAGTGCTTTCTTCCGCAGATTTATGACCTGTACGCCCTGAGAATCTCTTGTGGACTTAGGAAGTATCATGCCCGTATTGAATACAAGTGCATGACCGCTTGTAGTCCTGAGAAGTATATCACTGTCCTCAGCTGTGAATATAGCCGCAACAAGCGGTGACTTCTCAGAATATGCCTTTGCAAGCTTTTTACGGTTAGTCTTGGTCTCATATGATTTCATAGGAACTTTTGCGACTTTACCGTTTTCAAAGAAGAAAAGAATATATCCGCTGTAATCCGTTGTAGGAACAAGAGTTTTAAGCAGTTCCCCGTCGTCAAAGCTGAGCTTTGCAGGTATATAATCACCCATTACACTTGCCTTTGTATCATCAAACGCACTTGCTCTTGATTTATAAGCCTGAGCCTTATCAGAGAAGAAAACAAGGTCTGTCTTGTTAGTAGCTTCAAAGGTCTGACTGATGAAGTCACCCTCTTTAAGCTTCTGCTCACCGCTCATTCGCAGTGACTGAGGTGTTATCTTCTTGAAATAACCGCTGTCAGATACAAATATATTGACAGGATAATCAGGAGTATCATCAACTTCCTCAGCATCTTCAACATCTGAAAGATAATAGAACATCGTCTTTCGCGGCTGAGCATAATTCTTTATAACATCACGAAGCTCGTTGACGATTATCTTGCGTATCTTCTTCTTATCACGGAGTATATCTTCCATTTCCTCAATATCCTTTTTGAGCTGGTCAACTTCCTCGATACGGCGAAGGATATACTGCTTATTGATATTACGGAGCTTTATTTCAGCAACATATTCAGCCTGTATCTCGTCGATACCAAAACCTACCATAAGGTTAGGGACAACATCCGCTTCATTCTCGGTCTCGCGGATTATCTTGATAGCCTTGTCGATATCAAGAAGTATCTTTGAGAGAGCTTCGAGAAGATGAAGCTTTTCCTTTTTCTTCTGGAGATCGTGGTATGTTCTGCGCTGAATACATTCCTCACGGAAAGCAGTCCATTCGGTAAGTATCTCACGCACACCCATTACCTTAGGAGTTCCTGCAATAAGTATATTGAAGTTACACGGATAGCTGTCCTGCAAAGGTGTAAGGCGATAGAGCTTCTGCATAAGCTTTTCAGGGTCAGTTCCACGCTTGAGGTCAATGGCTATTTTAAGACCTTCAATATCCGTTTCGTCACGTATATATGATACTTCCCTTATCTTTCCCTGTTTTACAAGGTCTATTATCTTCTCGATTATAGCTTCAACAGTAGTAGTATACGGTATCTCATTTACCTCGATGCAGTTTGCACTTTTATCATAACTGAATTTTGAACGTACTTTTATACTTCCACTGCCCGTCTCATAGACCTTGTTAAGCTCGGCTTCATCATAGAGCATAAGACCGCCGCCCGGAAAATCAGGACCTTTAAGGGTACTGAGTATATCATGGTTCGGGTCTTTCATAAGAGCTATGGTAGTCTCGCAGACCTCTTCAAGATTGAAAGGACATACATTGCTTGCCATAGATACGGCAATACCTGTATTTGAGTTTACAAGTACAGTCGGAAATGTTGCAGGAAGCAAAGTGGGCTCCTGCATAGTATTATCATAGTTTGGTACGAAATCTATGGTTTCCTTGTCAATATCACGGAAAAGCTCGTTGCATATCTTTTCAAGCTTTACTTCTGTATAACGAGGCGCAGCAAAGTGCATCTTGCTTGAATACTGCTTGCCGAAGTTTCCCTTGCTGTCGATATATGGGTGGAGCAGAGCCTCATTTCCGCGTGTCATACGAACAAGAGTCTCATAGATAGCCTGATCGCCGTGAGGGTTGAGTTTCATGGTCTCACCCACAACATTCGCAGACTTTGAACGCTCCTTTTCCGGATTGAGCAGTCCTCTCTTATACATCATATAAAGGAGCTTTCTGTGAGAAGGCTTAAAGCCGTCTATCTCAGGAAGTGCTCTTGAAATGATAACGCTCATGGCGTAGGGCATATAATTCTTTTTCAGAGTATCCGTTATCTTTTCATCAACTACACTGCCTGAACCTTCTATATAAGCCTCATGCTTAAAGACAGGCTGTTTTTTGGGAGTTTCCTTTTTTCTTGGCATTTACTCTTCTCCTTGTGATGATTTTCTGTCTTTTTTCTTTATCAGTTTCTCAGGATCTTTAACATAAGTTCTTACGATACTTCCGCACTCTCTGCATATGGTGTGATACAGAGATGTTGATCTGAGTAAACTGTCGGCACTGTAAACAGCACCGTAAAAATTCTGATAACCTGTTATAAATTCAGTTCCGCCACAAAAACGGCACTTTGTCATTTTTATCTTTTTCATAAATAATCACCAAGGTATCAGCTTATATCAGCAAGTTCGAGATAATCAGCACCGTATTCCGATATATAGTCCTTACGTCCCTGAAGATCATCGCCGAGAAGCATCTCAAATATCTCAGCAGACTCGGTTATATCGTCAGCTGTGACCTTGATAAGACGGCGTGTATCAGGATTCATTGTAGTAAGGCTCATCATATCGGGCTCGTTCTCACCAAGACCTTTCGAGCGCTGTATAGTATGCTTTTTATCACCGATCATTTCAAGTATTCGCTGCTTCTCCTGTTCTGTATAAGCGAAATATGTCTTTTCCTTAGTGTTTATCTCAAAGAGCGGTGATTCAGCTATATAAACGTAGCCCTGCTCTATAAGCGTAGGTGTAAGCCTGTAAAGCATGGTAAGGATAAGTGTTCTTATCTGGAAGCCGTCAACGTCCGCATCGGTACAAATAACGATCTTGCTCCAGCGGAAATTGTTTATATCAAAGTTTGAAAGCTCTTTATTAGCTTTTGTAGTTACTTCAACTCCACAGCCAAGCACCTTGATAAGGTCCGTGATTATCTCACTCTTGAATATTTTGGAATACTCTGCTTTAAGGCAGTTGAGTATCTTACCGCGGACTGGTATTATAGCCTGAAACTCAGCATTTCTTGCAAGCTTTACAGAACCGAGAGCCGAATCGCCCTCCACTATATAGATCTCGCGGCGTGAAACGTCCT
>CAMYYQ010000053.1 GCA_947303535.1 uncultured Ruminococcus sp. | reverse complement strand
AACAGAGTAAACTATAGTAGAATGGTCTCTTCCGCCGAATTCGGTACCGATAGATGCAAGTGGCATCTGTGTGATCTCGCGGACTACATATATAGCCACCTTACGTGCTGTTGAGATCTGTGCGGAACGCTTGCTTGAACGGAGATCATCGGGAGATACGCCGTAAACTGTGGATACCTCAGAGATGATCTTTTCAACAGTGATCGGTATAGGCTGTTCATCTGTGAGCACGTCGCGGATAACGCTCTGAGCCATAGATATAGTGATGGGGCTTCCTGCGAAGTGGTTGAGAGCCTTGAGGCGTACAACTGCGCCCTCAAGCTGTCTGATGTTTGATTTCAGGCGATTAGCCATGAATTCAGCGACTTCGCTTGGCATTTTCAGCTCTAAGAGCTCTGACTTTCTGTTGATGATAGCAAGTCTTGTCTCATAGTCAGGAGCTGAGATATCAGCGATAAGACCGCCCTCGAAACGTGTGCGGAGACGCTCTTCAAGTGTGAGCAGCTCCTTTGGAGGCTTATCAGATGTGATAACGATCTGCTTGCCTTCCTGATGAAGCTTGTAGAAGGTGTGGAAGAATTCTTCCTGCATACGCTCTCTTCCCGAGAAGAACTGGATATCGTCGATGAGGAGTATATCGGCATTTCTGTACTTGTCGTGGAAATCGGATATTGAGCTCTTGTTGAGTGCGCTTACAAGGTCACTTCCGAAGGTCTCGCTTGTAACATAAACGATATTGAAATCAGGATGATTTTTTCTTACCTCGTTTGCGATAGCTGTGATAAGGTGAGTTTTTCCCATTCCCGAAGGACCGTAGATGAACAGCGGATTATAGTCCGGAACAGCCTTTGAACCGCAGTTCTTAGCCACTGATTTACTGCACGCAAGGGCAAATTCGTTTGAACGTCCCTCAATGAATGTATCGAAAGTGTAGTCATAATTTGCAAATTTGTATGACTGTTCAAGCTCTGCGTGCTTCTGCTCAAGCTCTGCATCTGTAGGGACTTTTATGGTCTCAGGCTCATCTGATTCAACATTGATGACGATATTGACGTTAAGTCCGACAACGTTGAGAAAAGCTTCAGTCAGAACAGATACGTATGTCTGCATTACAATATTCTTCTGGAAGTCTGTCTGTACGCTGAAAATAGCATCAGTTCCCTCAAGCTTTACGGGAACAAGCGGATCTATCCAAGTTTTCATACCAATATCAGGTATTTTACCGTTTTCAAGGCAGTAGCTCTTTACTTTCTCAAAAACCTCGTCAAATGAATTCATAAAAACCTCCGAATATATGTAAGTTTAAATTGGGAGAAAAAATAACGATACTCTCCTATATTAATATATAAGACCATTATACCATAAACATTGTTGAAATGCAAGTAAAATTCATGTTAAACAATTAGAAAATGACTCATCTTTCCACACACAAATTGACATATTGTTGAAAACTGTGTTGAAACACCTTTAAATCAACACAAAAACAACTGTAAAAACTCTGTTTTTCGTGTATGAAAATGTTGAAAGAGGTAAGTGAATAAGTTTTTTACCCATTATTTTCAAAAGTTTCAACATAATTGCGCCATACAGCCTTATGGTGTGAAATTGGACAAAGTATTGAAAATTAAAGCTGTTTCGTTTAAGATATATTGTTAAAAAAACAGAAAATGCTTCCTCGTATAAAAAAATTTCATGAATTGCTTGACATGACGAGCTTTTTAATATATAATGATTTAGTGTAATGCAGGGAGAAGTGTCCCTGCGCCCTATAAACAATGTTATTCAGAGCTGTTTTTCGGCTCTTGTTTACAATCGGAAGAGAGGAGGACACTGAATATGAAGAGAACATATCAGCCTAAGAAGCTCCACAGAAAGAAGGAGCACGGCTTCATGAAGAGAATGGCTACTAAGAACGGCAGAAAGGTTTTAGCTCGTAGAAGATCTAAGGGCAGAGCAAGATTAACTCACTGACGAGGCTGACCACAAAATCTTTATTTTGTGGTCTTTTTTGTTAGGACGGCTATGTGCAAGGTGCAATTATGCTTTATACGGAAATACTGAACGATAACAAGGACTTCCTGGCTCTTTATAAAAAGGGCAGGTACGCCGCTTCAAAATATTCGGTCATCTATGTCAGACCAAATGGCAGACCTTTCAACCGCCTCGGCATAACAGCGGGAAAAAAGGTCGGCAATGCCGTCTGCCGAAACAGAGCAAAAAGACTTATCCGTCTTGCCTATCGCAATGCTGAGGTAGAGCTCCCTGTAGGCATGGATATAGTCATAGTTGCAAGAGCTGCTATATGCAGCATAAAATCACAGGAATACTGCGGCTATATGGACAAGTACGGAGTAAATGACATCAGGAAGATGTTTAAAAGCTTCGATAACAAGAATAAGCGTGTATGAAATATCTGGTTCTGGGTCTTATAAAGTTCTACAGGAAATTTATATCCCCGCTTTTTCCCCCTAAATGCAAGTATTACCCTACCTGCAGCACTTACGCCTTAAAAGCAGTTGAGCGTTTCGGCGCAATAAGGGGCTCAGCTCTCGCCGTGTGGAGGATACTCCGCTGCAACCCGTGGTCAATGGGCGGTATAGACTATGTCCCCGAGAAATTCACGTTCAGGGTCAGAAAGTATGATTACATTGATCCTGATTACGATGAAAATGATAAAAGATCTAAGAGGGATGAATATTGAACGCACTTTATGATATTATCGGTGTGCCTTTCGGCTATCTGATGAGACTTATTTACTCGTTATGCAATAACTATGCCGTAGCTATAATCTTGTTTACGGTAGTTACAAAAGTATTGCTGTTCCCTGTCAATTACAAGACACAGAAGGGTTCGGCAAGAATGATGCTTCTTCAGCCGAAGCTTGAAAAATTAAAGAAAAGCTACGCCAATAACCCTACAAAATTACAGGAGGAACAGCAGAAGCTGTATCAGCAGGAGGGCGTAAACCCTATGGGTTCATGTCTCCCGATGTTTATACAGATGTTCCTGCTCTTCGGTGTTATCGACGTTATTTATAAGCCTATAACCCATATCCTTGATATATCCAAGAATGTTATCAAAGAAGCTGTTGAGATAGCTGCTACAGTTACAGGAAATAAATCAATTTCCATGAGCAACCTCAGATGCGAGCTTATGACTATGGAAAATCTCAGAGATAACAGTGATAAGTATGCTTCTCTCAGCGAAAACTTCCTCTCAAAAGTATCTGAGTTTTCTGAAAAGTTTACTATCTTTGGTGCAAATCTCGGAAAAACACCTACACTTCACCCTGACACCTGGACAAAGGAAGCCATAGTTCTTTGTGCTATTCCTTTCCTTGCAGGTCTTTCACAGATGCTCGTATCTGTATACAGCCAGATCCATCAGAAAAAGGTTAATCCTGCTTCACAGGCAGGCGGCGGCTGTATGACATTTATGACTATCTTTTTCCCTATCCTTTCGATCTGGTTCGCATTCCAGGTACCTGCAGGTGTCGGCTTCTACTGGATATGGTCATCCGTCTTCTCATTCATCATAACCTTTGCACTTAACTGCTACTTTACTCCCGAGCGCATTAAGGTAATAAATGAGAAGGAAAAAGAAAAAGCAAGAATTTACGCAGAAAAACATCCGAATAAGAAAACATTCATGCAGAAGATGCTTGAGCAGCAGGCTGCACTTGAACAGCAGAACGGTTCAGGTTCAGGAAAAAACAATGGTATTTCACGTTCAGAGCAGAATAAGCAGAACAGAGACAAGCTCAAGGAAGCAAGAAGACGTATGGCTGAAAAGTACGGTGATTCTTATGACGATAACGATGATGAGGAGTAATTCCTCAGGGAGGTAATGTATGACTGAAATATTCACAGCAAGATCTGTTGACGAGGCAAAAGAACTCGCAGCAAAAAAATTCGGAAAGAAAATCAGTGAGATCAGGTTTGAGATCATCGACGAAGGCAAGAAGGGTCTTTTCGGACTCGGTTCAAAAGAGGCTAAAGTAAAAGCTACTGTTATAGAAGGCGCAGCACAGACCGCAGTTCCTAAGGCTGCTGCTCCTGTGGAAGCTCCGAAAGCTCCTGTTACAACTGCTCCTGCACCAAAGGCTGAGCCTGTTGTAAAGACTGTTCAGGAAGCAAAGCCTGTTGTTACTACTGAAACAACAGCTGTAAAGACAGAAGAAAAGACAGCAGAGGCTGCTGTTGAAGTTCCCGAAGAATCAGAAGAAGCTTATTCACTTGATAACTTCACACTCATTGAGGACGAGGCTCTCGTAAATCCAAAGGTAAAGCTTGCAAGAGATTATATCACAAGCATTTTACGCGCTATGGATATAGAGGCTGAATACAAGATCTATCAGAACGAAACAGGTGCTGTACTCAATATCGAGAGCAGCAATAACGGTACTATAATCGGCAGACGCGGCGAGACTCTCGACGCTATCCAGTACCTTTGCTCGATCATCGCTAACAAGGGCGACAAGGACTACTACAGAATTACAATTGACTGTCTCGGCTACAGAAGCAAGAGAAAGGAAACTCTTGAACAGCTGGCTGCAAAGGTTGCAAAGTCAGTTCTCAGAACAGGCCGTTCACAGCCGCTTGAGCCAATGAATCCTTACGAGAGAAGAGTTATCCACTCAGCTATCTCAAATATCGAAGGCGTTTCTTCACGTTCAGTTGGTGAAGAGCCTTACAGAAAGATCATAATTTCTTCAAACAACCCAAGAAGAGGCGGCGGCAGACGCGATAACAACAGACGCGACGGCGGCAGAAGAAATGACAGAAGAGGCGGCGAGAGAAGAAATAACCGCGACAGAGAGGTAAGCATGGAGCGCAGAAGCGTTGACCTCTCAACAAGCTTCGAGAAGGATTACAAGAGACCAAAGCCTGAGGACGAGATCCAGGGCGGTCTTTACGGCAAGATCGAGCTTTGATGAAAATATCTTAAACAACGGCGTAATGCCGTTGTTTTTTTAGGAGTGATTAAATGTCGACCATAGCAGCTATTTCAACCCCGAATTCAATAGGCGGTATTTCCGTAATTCGTATCTCGGGCGACGATGCTATAGGCGTTGCGGAAAAGATATTCTCCCCTTACGGCGGCAAAAGAGTTGCGGATATGGCAGGCTACACCTGCGCATACGGCATAGCTCACGACGGCGATGAAAGACTGGACGACTGTATCCTCACAGTGTTCCGCGCACCTCACAGCTACACAGGTGAGGACGTTGTAGAGATATCATGTCACGGCGGACTCTACGTAACGAGAAAGGTGCTTCGTGCGGCTCTCGGAAACGGTGCAGTCAATGCGGAAGCAGGAGAATTTACAAAGAGGGCTTACCTCAACGGAAAGCTCGACCTCACACAGGCAGAAGCTGTCATGGATATTATTTCCGCAAAGGGCGAGCGTGAGCTTAAAATGGCTGAAAATCTCCGTGAGGGAGCGGCTTTCAAAAAGGCTGAAAAGTGCTCGAAAAAGCTTATGAAAATTCTCGGCGACCTTGCTGCGTGGGCTGATTATCCCGAGGAGGATATTCCCGAAGTCCGTCCCGAAACTCTCACAGAGGAGCTTTCGGAGGTACGCAACGACCTGAAGTCACTGGTGCAGAATTACGACAGCGGCCGTATCCTCAGAGAGGGCGTTTCCACTGCTATTATCGGCAGACCAAACGTGGGCAAGTCTACCCTTTTCAACTGTCTCAGCGGCTGTGAGAGAAGCATCGTGACCGAGATCGCAGGCACTACACGTGATATTATTGAGGAGTCAGTCCGCATCGGCGACATCACTCTCAGGCTTTCGGACACTGCCGGTATCCATGAGACAGATGATATCATTGAGGGTATCGGTGTGGATATGGCTGAGAAAATGATTGCTTCTTCGGAATTGATAATTGCTGTCTTTGACGGAAGTTGTCCTCTTACCACGGACGATCAGTATTTAATTAATAAAATTAATAAAGATAAAACAGTGGCTGTGGTGAATAAAAGTGATGTTGAACAGCTCCTTGATATTGCCGAGCTTGAGAAGCAAATTAAACATATCGTATATATTTCGGCTAAGGAAAATACGGGAGTTGAGGAACTCCACAGGCATATTGAGGAAATTTTCAAGCTCAATGAAGCTGATTTTGATACGGTAACTGTAGCAAATGAGCGTCAGAAATTCTGTATCGACAAGGCTCTAGAAAGTATTGAAAGTGCTATTTCATCACTTGAAATCGGTGAAATGTTAGATGCTGTAAATATTCTTATAGATGAAGCTGAGCAGTCGCTGCTCATGCTTACAGGTGAAAAAGTCACCGACGCAGTTGTTGACGAGGTGTTCTCTCGCTTCTGTGTCGGAAAGTGAAATGTTTCATGTGAAACAAAAAGGAGGGATATTTTTGAATTACGAAATGGGTGAGTTTGACGTGGCAATCGTCGGCGCAGGTCACGCAGGTGTCGAGGCAGCTCTCGCTTCTGCACGACTTGGCTGCAAGACTGTTATGTTTACTATATCGCTGGATCAGATCGCAAATATGCCCTGCAACCCGTCCATAGGCGGAACTGCAAAGGGTCATCTTGTGCGTGAAATAGACGCTTTAGGCGGAGAAATGGGCAAAGCTGCGGATAAATGTTTTATTCAGAGCCGTATGCTCAACCGCGGAAAAGGTCCTGCTGTTCACAGCCTGAGAGCTCAGGAAGACCGTGTAAAGTATCATGAGTACATGAAAAATGTGTGTGAAAAGCAGAAAAATCTTTTTGTAAAGCAGGCTGAAGTTGCAGAAATTATCGTTGCTGACGGAAAAATTTCAGGTGTGAGAACTTCTCTCGGCGCTGAATATAAAGTCAAGGCTGTTGTAATTGCAACGGGAACATACCTTAAAGGCAAGATACACATAGGTGAAGTTTCATACGAAAGTGGTCCTGACGCTGCACTTCCAAGTAAATATTTATCAAAAAGTCTGGAAGAAAACGGAGTTGAACTGAGAAGATTCAAGACAGGAACTCCCTGCCGTGTAAATAAAAGAAGTATTAATTTTGATATAATGGAAAGACAGGACGGCGATGAAAAAATCGTT
>CAMYYQ010000052.1 GCA_947303535.1 uncultured Ruminococcus sp. | reverse complement strand
AGCCTTATAAACTTCAAGGGAGTTGTACTTCTTGCATCTCACGACCATGAAATAATGCAGACTACTGCAAACCGTATAATCGAGATACTTCCTGAGGGCTGTCTTGACAGACAGGGCACATATGAGGAGTTTATCGACTTCAAAAAAGCAAACGGAATGTTATGATGATAAAAAAGTCCTAAAGCACGGGGGGAATGTGCTTTAGGACTTTTTTTATTCTTCTGATACTTCTCTCGGTACCAGATTTGTACGACATTTTTCACGCCAGTCGCTGTAGAAGCTCTGCCTGTGGATAAAGTCTATGACCTCAGAAGCTTTTTCGTCCTGTATCATGCTTTCGTATAACTGGGTATACTCATAAGCGCGGCATATATTGCTGCCTATGATAAAGTCGATAAAGTTGTATTCTGTTTCGATCATATCGCTTGCGGCATAAGCTTCGGGAGCTGTAAATACATTGCTTGCGCAGAAAGGATCAATGCTGCCGATAACGGAACTGATATTATCAAGCTTGTTTTCATCAAGAGAAGCAAGTTCTTTGATATCATCGAAAGGCATGAAATCATCTTCCGTTGACTCGGTAAGGACAGAACTGAGCCACAGGTCGTCCTGAAGCTGATAGCTTGATGAATACTTTGTATCGCTTGTCCATAATCGGTTGAATCTGTCAATAGTGCCTTCTTCATTTTCGTAGAAACCGCACCATACTCTGCCGTCTGACTGGATAAATAGATCGGATTTGATATCTGAATTGATGTTATATAGCTTTTCGCGGTATATTATCGTGCTTTCCGCGAATTTTTTAGGAGCAGATGAAGTGTCTGAAGCTACGGTTTTAGTGACGCTCGGCTTGGTCTGCGTTTCTGCCTGCTCATCTTCTGATGAGCGCGAAACACAGCCTATCAGCATTATGGCAGACAAGGCGGCTGTAACCAGTCGTTTCATGTTTAGCCTCCTAAATTCGGGAGAAAACTTCTCCTATTCTTTCGCAGATAAGTAGATCTGCGTTTTTGTCCATTTGGGTAGGTGCCATGTTGATAATAACTAAGTTGTTGCCTTTGAAATAGCGTATAAGACCTGCTGCGGGATATACGTTAAGCGAAGTACCGCCGATGATAAGCGTATCAGCGTTTGCTATAGCCTGTACGGCACCGCTGACTGTATCATCGTTGAGAGCTTCTTCATAAAGAACTACATCGGGCTTTACTATGCCGCCGCATTCGCATTTTGGTATGCCCTCAGAGTTTGCGATAAACTCAACATCGTGGAATTTACCGCATTTTGTACAGTAGTTCCTGAGTACGCTTCCGTGGAGCTCATAGACCTTTTTGCTTCCTGCTGCCTGATGAAGTCCGTCGATGTTCTGTGTAACAACGGCTGTTAGCTTGCCCTCAGCTTCGAGCTGTGCAAGCTTCAGGTGAGCTGCATTGGGCTTTGCATCAAGGCAGAGCATTTTAGCTCTGTAGAAGCGGTAGAATTCCTCAGTCTTTTCCATAAAGAAAGTATGGCTGAGAATGGTTTCGGGCGGATATTTCCACTGCTGATTATAAAGACCGTCAACGCTTCTGAAATCGGGGATACCGCTTTCAGTGGATACTCCTGCACCGCCGAAGAATACTATTCTCTGGGAGTTATTGACGATATCAGCAAGTTTTTCGATATTATCCATTGCTCAATCTCCTATGACCTTGACGAAGAACTTTCTTGTTCTTGGACCGTCAAATTCGCAGAAATAAATATCCTGCCATGTGCCGAGAAGGAGTTTTCCGCCGCTGATGATAATAGTTTCACTTGCTCCGACAGCTGATGATTTAAGATGAGCGTCAGAGTTGCCTTCCGCGTGTTTGAAAATAGATAAGTCAGGGAACACCTTATCTATACCGTGGATAAAATCCGTCTGAACATCGGGGTCGGCATTTTCGTTAATGGTTATCGCTGCGGTAGTGTGTGGACAATAAACTATACATATCCCTTCGAGTACACCGCTCTCCTTGACAGATTCACTTACTTCACGAGTGATATCAACAAGCCCCTCAGCGGGAGTGCTCAGTTTGAAATTAAATAACATATTATCAAAAAACTCCTTTCATATAGGTCGTTTTTATCAGGACTCGGCATCTCGTACAGGGAGAACAAGATGATATATGTCCTTTAGAATTGGTGTAGCTGAGAATAAAGAGCTGACAGTTTCAGTGGCATATGCGGCGAAAACTTACAGCTTTTGAGCTCAGCTCCCAACTATTTACTTGTTTGTGATATATAGAATTTACAGAAGTAATTCAGCGGACAGACATCGCATTTAGGCTTGCGCGCATTGCAGATATCTCTGCCAAATTCAACAGTTCTGTGGCAGAAGTCCGATGATACATCGGGAGGAATGAGCTTTACAAGGTCTTTTTCCACCTTTGCAGGCTCTTTGTTCTTTGTAAGTCCAAGCCTACCCGTAATGCGTATGCAGTGGGTATCGGTGACCATTGCAGGCTTGCCGAAAACATCACCCAGCATAAGATTGGCAGTCTTTCTGCCTATGCCCGAAAGGGTGAGAAGCTCCTCCATAGTATCGGGGACTTCACCGCCAAAATCGTTTATGAGCTGAATAGCCATTTCCTTGAGGCTTTTTGCTTTGTTATGATAAAAGCCGCAGGGCTTTACGTCCTGTTCAAGCTCTGCAAGGTCGGCATTTGCGAAGGCTTCAAGAGTAGGATACTTCTTGAAAAGTGTCTCCGTGACCACGTTTACCCTTGCATCGGTACACTGTGCTGCAAGACGAGCTGCAAACATAAGCTCATAGGGCTTATCATAGTTGAGAGTACAGGCTGCATCGGGGTAGAGCTTTTCGAGCTCTTTTACAGCAAGTTCGGCAATTTCCTTTTTGGTCATCAGTCAGACTCCTTCAGCTTTTTCTGCTTTTCGAGTATCCCGTCGTAGACCTTGTACATCTTCTGCACTGTATTTTCAAGGAAGTAGTAATGCTTGATATAGAATGCAAGGAGCACAAGTATCATAGTGACCAGAATAAGTACGGGGATACTGGATTTGAATAAAGTAACAGCCATGAATATGGTGAGAACAATGGCGAAAAGCATAGTCACAAGGAAGTGAACTATCCTTTCATGCTGCATGAAAGCTATTTTGTCCTTGTGTTCAGCCATTATTTCGTCCAGTTCATCAAGACTCGAACAGCTTTCGAGGCGCTGCTGGATATATTTCATGTAATTGGTAAGGTATTCTGTCATTTTTTCACGCTCCATGAACAAAGTTAACGAAACTCTAATCAAATTATACACCTTTTTATATAATATGTCAATACAAAAGCAAAAAAATATGTAGAAAAAATGACTTTATTAACACTTTGGTAATTTAAGCTTAAATTAAGCGGCTTTTTGCACTATATGTCAAACTTGTTTTCTCCCAATTGTGCGTGTATACGAAAATTATATACAATGTGAGAACAATTAAGCTTGCTTCTTGATTTTAACTGAAATTATAGTATAATTAAAGTACAGAAATTTTTATTTAATAGGAGGATATAAAAACATGGGAATTAAAATTCTGAAAAAAGCAGGCTCTGCTATCATGTCAGCAGCACTGCTGCTGAACTGTGCCGTTTACAGTGCTCCTACTGTAATAGCTGCCGATGCTCCGCTTAAATTCGAGTTTGAGGACGCAAAGTACACAGGCACTATAACCGTTGAAAAGGACGCAAATGCAAGCGGCGGTTCTGCACTTAAAATGACTGACAGCGGAACTATCACAATGACAGTAAAGGTAGACGAGGCAGGCCCTTACAAGCTTATATTCCACGCTTTCGGAATAGGCACAGACAAGCAGCAGAATTTAAGTGTCAACGGCACTTCACAGGGCGCACTTGGCATACCCGAGGGTACAGATTATCAGGAGATAGCACTTCCTGCAATCGTACTCAAAGCAGGGGAGAATACCATTACTATCGACAAGTCATGGGGCTGGTCACAGTTTGATTATCTCGAAGTAGAGCCAATGGGCGCAACAAAGATCGAGGCAAAGCAGACGACTCCATGCGATCAGCTGGCAACAGTTGAGACACAGAGCCTTATGGCTTATCTATCAGAGGTATACGGCAAGAACATACTCTCAGGTCAGAAGGAGATATACAGCGGCGGACCTCACGGACTTGAGACTGAGTTCGAGTACTTAAAGGAAACAACAGGACATTATCCTGCTATCCGCGGCTTTGACTACGGTAATTTCTGCTGTCCGCTCTACGGCAGCGATGACGGCTCAACAAAGCGTATCATCGACTGGGTAAAGAACAAGGGCGGTATCGCAACAGCTTCATATCATATCAATGTGCCTAAGGATTTCGCAAACTACACTATCGGCACAAAAATGGACTGGTCATTGTCCACCTACACAGCAAAGGATACTGACTTCTCGCCTTCAAAGGCTGCAACTCCCGGCACTAAGGAGAACGAGTATTACCTCTCCACACTGAAAACACTTGCCGCAGAGTTCAACAAGCTTGAAGCTGAGGGCATACCTGTTATCTGGAGACCTCTCCACGAAGCCGAAGGCGGCGGCGGTGAGGACGGTTCATGGTTCTGGTGGGGCAGAGAAGGCTCTGAGGCTTACAAAAAGCTTTGGATATACACATACAATACCCTTACAAATGATCTGAACTGCCATAACCTTATCTGGGAGTGGAACAGCTATAACTACGCTAATTCCGCTAACTGGTATCCCGGCGACGCATATGTTGATATAATCGGCTATGACAAGTACAACTGTACTGTATACCTTGAAGAAAACGGCTGGCAGGCATCCCTCAGACACGATGACAGCCCGATTAGCTCCACATTCTACGGTATCATAGACAAGTATGACGGAGCAAAGATGGTTGCAATGGCTGAGAACGACTGCTTCTCAACACCTGACAAGCTTCAGGAGGAAAAGGCTGGCTGGCTCTATTTCTGCACATGGTATGACGGCGGAAGCGATAACAACAACTTCCTTACAAACCCAGTATTCAACACAAAGGAAGACACTATCGCAATGTATCAGAGCGATTACTGTATAACTCTTGATGAGCTTCCAAAGGATCTCTACAAGAAGGAAGGCATCACTCCTCCCGATCCTTCCAAGATCACAACTACTACCACCACAACTGCTGATCCCAGCGTGACCACTACGACAACAACTGCTCCATACAAGTTCTCTATTCAGAAGAAGACCGTAACTATCCCCGAAAGACCGGAAAATGGTTTAGGAAAGTGTATGAATATAGAGCTTTCAGGCGCACCGAACGCATCTATAGGCGGTGCAATAGGCTACGGTACAACTGCTGACGATTGGAAGAACGTCGAGTGGAAGTGTACGCTCAACGAAGAAGGAAAGGTCAAGTTAACTGTTGATATCAGTGATATGCCTGACAGCTTCAAGACCTGCGAGGTACAGGTATGGTGGTCAAATGTATGGAATTCAGCTACTGAAAAGGCTGTCGATCAGCCTTACACTATTGAAAAATGTGAAGTAGAGTACCTCATGGGCGGCGATAATGATCCGTTATGGGGCGATGCAAACTATGACGGCGAAGTCGATATGAGCGACGTTGTGCTCATAATGCAGTCTCTTGCAAATCCGAACAAGTACGGACTTGAGGGTACTGATAAGAATCATCTTATTGGAAAAGGTGCATACCTTGCAGATGTTGATAAGTCAAGCGAAGGTATTACATCAAACGATGCACTGAGAATACAGGAGTATCTCCTTAACAAGATAGATACACTTGATCCAACTGCAAAATAAAACGAAAAGCTGCACTTAATGTGCAGCTTTTTTGCGTAATTAATGATCCGCTTGAATTGTAGGAGGGCTTTCCGAGCGCCCGTAGGTTTTTATCGGTATTTTATTCGGGCGAGCGGAACTCGCCCCTACATTTTTTTGCGGAACGCCGAGAGCGGCGTCCTCCGACGCCCCGTATATTCCGTTGATACGATCTGGCTGTCGAGGACGCCAGCCCCTACAGAAATACATTCATGCAATAAAAAGGACGCCCATAGGGCGTCCTCGCTAACGGCTAAAGGCGAAAGGCTAATCAGTCCTCAGTCATTCTTGATCTGATATATTCTTCAAGCAGGTCAACAGTTCTGTCGATGCCGAGACGTGAGCTGTTGATGCTGAGGTCATAGAGTCTTGAATCGCCCCAGTGACCGTCACAGTGATAGTTGTGGTAACGCTTTCTCTTGCGGTCCTTCTTGTCGATGAAAGCCTTTGCCTTGTCCTCTGAGAGCTCATACACGTTCATTACGCGCTTGATCTTCTCGTCCATGTCTCCCAGTACGAACAGGGAAACAAGGCACTTGAAATCGCGGAGCTTGGTCTCGGAGCAGCGGCCTACCACTACGAAGGATTCTCCGCTTTCGGCCTTTTCTCTCAGGAATTTGAACTGCATCTCTGCGATGTTGTCCTCTATGGAATTGCTGTAGCCGTTGACTCTGCGTGAGAGCAGGTGATTCTTGGGCTTTTCGTTGTATTTTTCTATTTCCTCGGGAGTCAGACCCGTCTTGTCTGCGATCTCCGTGATGAGGTGACGGTCGTACAGGGGAATATTGAAGCGCTTGGCCAGCTGCTCTGCGATGGCCTTGCCGCCGCTTCCGAATTCACGGCCTACGGAAATAATAACCTGTGGCATAAGTGATCCTCCTTTTACAATATATGTCTGAAATACATTGTATCACATTCTGACTTGAAAATCAATGTTTTATGTATATTTCCCCCGCCGCAGGCGGGGGAACAGCTTTGTATATCAGAGATAGCGAACGAAAAGATATATGGTGGATATAGTAAGTACGATAACGGTGGCGGGAGCAAGCTTTTTGCAGTATCTGCCCCAGCCGATGGGATAGCCGTTCTTCTGGGCAACCGATGTGCCCACAACGTTTGCGGAGGCTCCGATGGGAGTAGCGCTTCCGCCGATATCCGTACCCATTGCAAGGCCCCATGCAAGAGTTGAAATGGAAACTCCCGAGGTCTCTGCAAGGCTCTGTATGATAGGCACCATTGTAGCGGCGAAGGGGATATTGTCCACGAATGCGCTGGCGATAGCCGATACCCAGAGTATGATGGCCAGCATGAGCAT
>CAMYYQ010000051.1 GCA_947303535.1 uncultured Ruminococcus sp. | reverse complement strand
TCTGCAGTTTCCATCTTCGTGTCGATCTCAATGTTTTCGGGGAGACCCAGCTTTCCTGCGCCCAGACCTACAGCTCCCGAAGATACCATGATTATCTCACGGCCTGAGTTGTGAAGATCGGAAATAACGCGCACCAGATTTGTCATTCTGCGTATATTCAGCTTTCCTGTCTTGTGGGCAAGGGTAGAAGTACCCAGCTTTATGACGATACGCTTTTTTTCTGATATATTTCTCATAGGATCATTCCTTTAGTTGACTTTATTCTGCGGACAGCCATTCTGCCACGCCTTTATATTGCTGCATACTATATCCACAAGGCGTTCTCTTGTTTCGAGAGGTGCCCATGCTGTATGCGGAGTGATTACGCAGTTTTCAATGCCTTTAAGGGGAGTATCGGGCGACATTGGCTCTTTTACCAGTACATCGAGATAAGCAGCTGCTATCTTTCCGTCTTTGAGAGCCTTTGCCAGGTCAGCTTCATTGACAACGCCGCCTCGTGAAGTATTTATCAGCATAGCAGACGGCTTCATATGGGATATGAGCTCACTGTTGATGATGCCTGCTGTCTTGTCAGTAAGAGGACAGTGGAATGTGAGCACATCAGCCTTTTCTGCGGCTGTATACAGATCTGTGACCTCATACGGGCAGTCCTTTGGCTGAGTTCTTGTGCTTATGACTATATTCATGCCGAAGGCAGAGCCTATCTGAGCTACCTTGCGTCCTATAGAACCGTAACCCACAATGGAAAGAGTCTTTCCTGCAAGCTCGGCAGTAGGTACGGGGAAGTATGAGAAAGCAGGTGAACGCTCCCACTCGCCGTTCTTTACAGCAATATCGTAGTCCCTGATACGGCTGTAGCGGTCAAGTATGTAAGCAAAGGTCTGCTGAGCAACAGCGTCAGTGGAATACTGACCTGCATTGCATACAACAATGCCTTTTTCTGCGGCATAATCTATATCCACATTGTTGAAGCCTGTGGCGAAAAGTCCGATATATTTGATATTCGGGCAAGCGTCCATAACTTCCTTTGTGATGAGCACCTTGTTGCAGAGCACGATGTCTGCATCTCCGATATTAGCAGCTGTCTCCTCGGGTGGAGTAAGTGGGATCATCCTTACATCGCCCAGCTCTTCAAGCTGAGAAGTGGGGATATCACCGCTGATATTGACTGTATACCAGTCAAGGACTGCAATTTTCACAGCTTAGTCCTCCTTGTCCTTTTTGTCGGAAGAAGCGTTTTCCTCAGCTGTTTTGGGCTTTATGAATATAGAGGTGAACAGTGCTGCAAGAATGAGTATGAGTTCGATTATACCGATAGTGTAGAAAAGAGTCTTGTTGTTTGATATCCATAAGAGAAGTGAAAGCGGTACAGCAATAGCGAAAATAAGCTGGAATGGCTTTTTCTGTACTGCGAATCTGTAGCTGAAAAATATAATAGAGATAACTGCAAGAGCAAGATGCATTGAGAATGGGAATGGGAAAATAGTCGGATTTTCTGCGTCTGATATCTGGGCTAAACAAGTAAGCATATTTGTAATGTTCATATTATCTCCTGACCTCCGCCGTCCGTAGTATATCTGAAATGCGGCGGAATTTATAAATTTGCAAAAGTCTGCACATTACAGTATAACATAAACAGCGCAGAAATTCAACTATTTTTTAAAAAATACACAAAAAATTTATGACGCATTTTTGCGGATTTTCGGATGTTTTTAACAGGGGGTTGAATTTTTTCCCGAACAGACGTATAATATAGTGAGTGGCCATTATATCTAAGAGCTAAGAACTAAGAAAGCCGTTAGCCCTTAGCCGTTAGCTTGTAGGGGCGAACAGTGTTCGCCCGTCAATTATAATGCGATTAACATTAACGCACTGTAGGGGCTGCCTTTGGCAGCACGTGTAAAACTTACGCAATAAATACCATGAACGTACTGTAGGGACGCGCATTGCGCGTCCGCAAGTTTATATTTCGTAAATTGATAAAAATGAAAAGGAAGGCGTTTTTATGATATATATGCTGGAAGATGAGGCAGGTATAAGGAACTTCGTTATATATGCCCTTGAAAGCTCGGGAATGACCGCAAAAGGCTTTGAAACGCCTTCTGCTCTCAGAGAAGCTATGGCGCAGGAGATGCCCGAGCTGCTGCTGCTTGACCGTATGCTACCCGAGGAGGACGGTCTTTCGGTGCTGAAAAAGCTTAGAAGCAATCCCGAGACACAGAAACTCCCTGTTATCATGCTCACGGCAAAGGATTCGGAGCTTGATAAAGTCGAGGGACTGGACAGCGGTGCAGATGATTATATCGCAAAGCCTTTCGGCACTTTAGAGCTTATTTCGCGTATTAAGGCGCTTCTTCGCCGTACTTCCGATATCCCTTCCGAAAAGCTGGAATTAGGAAAAATAACCGTATATCCCTCAAAACATGAGGTATTTGCGGACGGCAGCAAGGTAATGCTTACCCTTAAAGAATATGATATGCTCATATTGCTTATGAAGCACAGGGGAGAAGTCTTTTCCCGCGATGACCTTCTGAAAGAGATATGGGGCTATGACTTTGCAGGCGAAAGCCGTACAGTTGATGTCCACATAAGGACTCTGCGTCAGAAGCTGGGAGACTGCGGCGACATCATACAGACCATACGCGGTGTCGGATATAAGGCAGGTGACGATATTATTGACTAAAAAAATATTTATCAGTATCATTACTATCTGCGCTGTATCGGTCATAGCGGCTATAATGCTTGTAACTGCGCTAATGTATGATAAATCGGTGGAAACGGCAGAAAAAGAAGTCAAGACCCATGCCCGAATAATATCATCTTCCGTTGAAAAGCTGGGAGATGTTTTTCTTAAAAGCAGCGATTTCGGCGATGATATCCGCGTTACATGGATAGATCAGCGCGGACAGGTGGTTTTCGATACGGAAGAAGTTCCAGAATCGCTTGAAAATCATTCCGACAGAAAAGAGATATCCGAAGCCTTTGAAAAGGGCGAGGGAAGCTCGTCACGCTATTCAAAGACTATCATGCAAAAGACTATAAATTACGCTGTAAGGCTGAAAGACCGCTCTGTAATAAGAGTTTCCGGTGTACATATATCTCTTGAAGCTCAGCTTCTGAAAGTATTGAAGCCTATGCTGCTCATACTCGCTGCAGTCGTTGTGTTCTCTGTTCTTGCGGCAACGAGGGTAGCGCGAAACATCGTAAGACCTATCAATAATATCGACCTTGCTCACCCTGACACGAAAAAGAGCTATAAGGAGCTTGCTCCTCTGCTGGAAAAGCTCCGCAGCCAGAACAGCAAGGTAAGCCGTCAGATGGACGAGATACAGAGCAGCCGTGAGCAGTTCGGACTTATGACAGAGTCTATGGACGAGGGACTTATAATCACAGACCCAAAGCTGAATGTACTTACCTGCAATACCAGTGCGAAAAAGCTCCTCGGAGCAGGTGCGTTTTCGGAAGGTCAGAGCGTTTATGCTCTCAATAATTCAGAGGATTTCAGAAGATGCATCATGAATGCTCTGGGCGGCAGGCGTTCGGAGTGTATACTGCGTACAGGCGGCGGTCAGCGTGAGGTAATTGCCAGTCCTGCAAACAGTATCGACATGGTTTGCGGACTTGTGGTGTTCATCATGGACGTTACGGAGAAGCAGGAGCTTGAGACTATGCGCCGCGAGTTTACGTCAAATGTGTCCCATGAGCTTAAAACTCCCCTCACTACTATCTATGGAATTTCCGATATGCTTGCAAACGGTATGGTCAAGCAGGAGGACGTTGCGCAGTTCGGTGGAAATATACGCAGCGAAGCCGAAAGGCTCATCAATCTCATCAACGATATAGTTTCCCTTTCAAAGCTGGACGAGGACTCTGCTCCCCGTGAGAACGAAAGTGTTGAGCTGTACAGCCTTGCTGAGGAAGTGCTTGAAAGACTGAAGCTCAGTGCAGAGGAAAAGGGAGTGACCACAGAGCTTACAGGCGAAAAGGTGTCACTTATGGGAAGCCGAACCATACTTGGCGAGATACTTTACAATCTCTGCGATAACGCAATAAAGTACAATGTCAGCGGCGGCAGCCTTAGTGTTAAGATATCCCATATACCTCAAAGAGCTATCATAACCGTAAGCGATACGGGTATGGGTATACCGCAGCAGCACATAGGACGTATTTTCGAGCGATTTTACCGCGTTGACAAGAGCCGTTCGCGGAAAATAAAGGGTACAGGTCTCGGACTTTCTATCGTTAAGCATGGTGTTATGTACCATAATGGTACTGTAAGAGTCGAGAGCGAGGCAGGAAAGGGAACTGTTTTCACAGTAGAGCTGCCTATAGAGAAAAAGCAATGAGGTGTTTAAATGAATAATGGCATTACTGCCGCAGAGCTTGAAAAGCTCGATATTTCAGAGTATAAGATCATAGACATACGTGACAGCTCAGCATTTGAGTACGGTCATATCGACGGAGCTGTGAATATTCCGCAGGAGGAGATACTTTCCGCGGAGCTGCCACAGGATAAAAAGCTCATAATATGCTGCCGCAGCGGTATTATCAGCGCGGATATCGCAGATAAGCTGTGTGAAAAAGGCTTTGAAGCTTATAATTTAGAGGGCGGCTATGTTGACTGGCTTCGCGTAAAAATGGAGAACAGGGAAGTCACGGAAGCTGTGGAGCTGAGTATCAGGAAGAAGTTCAAGAAGTCCATATGGTGCAAGTTCACAAAGGCTATAAACGAATATGAGCTTGTAAAGCCAAACGACAAGATAGCAGTCTGTATTTCGGGCGGCAAGGACTCAATGCTCATGGCTAAGCTTTTTCAGGAACTGAAACGTCATGATAAGTTCCCATTTGAGTTGGTGTTCCTTGTTATGGACCCGGGCTACAGTCCCGAGAACCGCCGCGTTATCGAGGAAAATGCCCGTTCTATGTCCATTCCCGTGCATATATTCGAGTCTGATATATTCGACTCTGTGTACAATATCGAGAAGAACCCCTGCTACATATGCGCGCGTATGCGCCGTGGATATCTCTACAGCCATGCAAAGGCTTTAGGCTGCAATAAAATTGCCCTCGGACATCATTTCGACGATGTTATCGAGACTATCCTCATGGGTATGCTTTACGGCGGACAGGTGCAGACCATGATGCCGAAGCTCCACAGTACAAACTTTGAGGGCATGGAACTTATACGTCCCCTTTATCTTGTGAGAGAAGCCGAGATAAAGCACTGGCGCGACTATAACGACCTGCATTTCATACAGTGTGCCTGCAAATTCACGGATACCTGTACTACCTGTGCTCCCGACAGCCGCTCGGTTTCAAAGCGCCTGGAGATAAAAAATCTCATCGCAGAGCTTAAAAAGGTCAATCCGCAGGTTGAGAAGAATATCTTCCGAAGCGTGGAAAATGTCAACGTGAATACAGTCATCGCCTATAAGGACAATGCGGGCGTTCACCGTTTCCTTGATAAGTATGATGATGTAAAGGAATAAATTTGAATATTCATTTATGTTGCTCTTTTGTAAATGGGCTGAAAAATGGTGGAATTCAATGCAAAAACATTGAATATCGGAAAATAAATTTTTGAATTCAGTGTTTTGAACAAAAGCACAGACTGAGTTTTGTGAAGTATCACGGATATTGAAAAAAGGACTGAGATTTTCTCAGTCCTTTCATTTTTTCAAAAAGTTTTTTATTGTAGGTAACGGGCGGATAATATCCGCCCCTACTTTGTTAGTTATATTATCACGCGATGATATTTAAACTTGAAGTATTTTCTCTCGCGGTCGTATTATGACTTTTGAAATAAAATCAGCGCGGAGAAAGGGTGCAGCGTCATGCTGCTATTTCCAGAATATAACTGCATCTTCAAGAGTATCTATAAGGCTCGGGAAGTGCTTCATAAGAGTTCCCTCGTTCCAGTTAAAGAGCAGTCCGACGACAAATACAACTGTAAGTGCCATTGATACGCCTGAAAGTACATATCTGCTCTTGTGAGCGGAAGGATCTGAACAGCCGCGGAATATTCCCACCATAGCTGCAAATGTCATAAGGGGCATGATGTCGAATAAATAGTGTGTGATGAATCCGCCAAGACAGAAGTCTGCCCATGCTATCAGCACTGACATGACTAAGCATATAGTTAAGAACCATCTTCTGCATCTGTCGCTGAGTTCCTTTGTTTTCGGTCCGAAAGCCTGAGGCTGGAGAAGTGTTCCGAAGAGTATGACAGCGAGAGCGAATGCACCGAATCCTCGTGCTGCATAGACATAAGAGCCGTAGTTCTCAGAGCCGAATATTGTAGAATCAAAGAAAGGGAAAGAGTTCTTTGCTACAGGCAGCTGCAAGAAATAATGGTATATAGCAGAAGGGAGATTTGAAAGTCTCAGTGTGTTTGCGTGGATATCGCTGACTGTGAGCTGATATGCAGCGCCAAAGTCAAATGGTGAACCGAATCTTGCGGCATTATACTTCATTATAAGTGCAGCACCAACAATGAGCGGAGCTACAAAGCTTGCTGCAAGTCCGAGACGGTACGGGAGCTTTTCATTCTTGTCAAGGAGAATGCATATGAAGAACGGTACAAGAACAGCGGCGCAAAGAGCAACTGTAGGACGTGAAGCTACTGAAAGTGCGAGAGCAGTTCCGCTTATGAGGAGCAGTACAGGCTTCAGCTTCTTTTTCGTCATAGTGCAGGCGGTCATGCCTGTGAATAAGCTTATCATCAGGAAGCATAGTCCCGATACAGTCGGCAGAGTATAGCGGTCTATCTCGTTTCCGACCGTCCAGAAGCCCATTGCGGCAGCTGATGTTGGCAGCATAAGGAGCAGGAGCAGGAGCTTGGGCTTTAATTTGAGCAGCTTTACAGTGGCAAGTATTGCAAGGCACATGAAGAATATACCAAGCACGGTATAGAAATTGTTTGCCATTGCCAGTGTTGGTAACTTGCCTGTTATTTTATAGTAGGGATAATAGAATGTGAGCACAGGAGCTACGCCGAAATAGCTGTAGTATTTGCCGTTGTAGTATGCAAGATCCCAGTATGAGAAAGTCTGTGAATCGCTGCGCAGACCGAAATCGTAAACATTCTCGATATTTTTAAGTCCTTCGTCAACATCAAGGTCGAGGTAGACCTGATCCTTTTCAAAGGCA
>CAMYYQ010000050.1 GCA_947303535.1 uncultured Ruminococcus sp. | reverse complement strand
TTTCAGAGCCTATGGGATAAATACGGTGCTTGTGGTGAAAAAATAGGCAGGGCTATTGCAATTTTGAATGATATGTGTTAAAATGAGGTATATTATTTATGCGGAGGTGTCTGTATGAGCGACATGAACGAAAAAGAACTCGATGAGCTTGAAGAAGAGGAAGCAGTAGAAAACTATATCACGCTCACTGATGATGACGGTAACGAGATATCATTTGAGATAATCGGCACTGTTGAATATAAAGAGCATCTTTATGCTGTACTTCTTCCCTTTGATGAGGAGGACGATGAAGTAGTAATTCTTGAAGTTATCCCCGGAGAGACTCCCGAAGAGGACGACTTTGTGTCAGTTGATGATGACAAGCTTCTCGGAGAGGTATTCGAGGAATTCAAGAAAAACTACGACGGCGAATACGAATTTGAGTAAGTTTTATTGTGTCATTATTCTTTTATAAGAAAATAAGAAAGGACGGATTTATTCCGTCCTTTTTTCGTTATATTTATTTTATCGCACCTGCTTTATATGCTTCAAGGAGCTGACGCAGGTCGTTTATCTTGTCAACTATTTCCTCCCCCTTGTCGGTATCGGAGATGTTGGCGCGTCTGTCCAGTTTCTCAACAAGGTGTATCGTTGGAGTATTTCCGCTTTCACCTGCCACAAAGGGCTTGTGCTCGGCAAGATTGAGACTGTGAGAGTCGTATATCAGCGTATAGCCTGCAATACCGGTAGTTGACTGATATGCCTTTGATATGCCTCCGTCTATGACGAAGAGCTTTCCGTTTGCCTTTACGGGACTTTCTCCGTTCTTTATCTTTACGGGAACATGACCGTTTATGATATGACCTTTTTCAGGATCAAGTCCGAATAATTCAAGCAGAGACATACATACCTCTTCACTTTCCGAGAAAGTATAGTAAGCGTTGTAATTTTCGGTGTGAAGTGACTTGTCTGCAAGGAGTCCGCGCTCGAAGAACGCCATTTTGTCCTTTCCGTAGAGAGGGGACTTTGCTCCGCACCAGAGATACCACATATAATCGCTGGCAAAATCCTTATCCGCGCCGCTGCCGAAGTATGCCTGATTTACAAGTTCTCCAAGCTTGTCAAGGAGCGCCTTGCCCGAATACTTCTGACCGCTTATATTCACGCTTTGAAGCTCGCCGTTTTCGTCCATAGGTATACAGCCGTGGAAGAGCAGATTATTGTTGCAGGTCTTGTACATCGCGCCCTTTGCGTAAATGAAGCGGATATGACGCTGTAGCTTTTCGCTGTGACGGAATGAAGCTCCGAGGACTTTCATAAGCTCGGCTTCACCCTCTGAGAGTTCAAGAGGGGAGTCAAGGTCAACAGTAGGGAAGCTCTTGTCAAGGAGCTCATGCACCTTTCCGTTTATGATAACAGTGCCGTCTCTGAAATCAGTTCTGCCGAAGATATCACGGTCCTGCATTTCCCATTCGGGGTGCTTGGCTATGAGCTGCCCTTCAAGCTTCATCTGTATAACAGTTATAGCCTTGTGCATTTTTGCGGCAAGGTCAAGGTCAACGGGGTCATAGATATTGTCATCGAGAGTGCTTGGAGTATAGCGCTTGCAGTCGTCATCTGCGTAGGTCTCGCCTGCAAATACGGCAAGTGCGCGGAGATTGAGTCCATAGCCGTCCTCAAGCACGTCGAAGTTATTATAGCGCATGGCTATGCGGATAACATTTGCGATAAGGGCATGATTGCCTGCGGCTGCGCCCATCCATGAGATATCGTGGTTGCCCCACTGTATGTCAACATCGTGCATCTTCATAAGCTCGTCAAGGATAATGTCCGCACGGGGACCTCTGTCGAAAATATCGCCTATGATATGGAGCTTGTCTATGCATACGGACTGTATGAGCCTGCAAAGTGAGATTATGAAAGTCTCGGCAATGCCTGTGCTTATGATAGCACTGATTATCTCATCGTAATAGTAGTCCTTGTTTACATCGTCGGTAACGTTGAGAAGCTCGTCAAGAATGTACACCATATCGCTGGGTATTCGCTTCCTGATACGTGAACGTGTATACTTTGCGGAAACAGCTTCGCATACAAGAATGAGCCTGTAGATGCTGAGCCTTTTCCATTCGTCGGACATCTCGCCGCTGTTGGTAAGGCGTGATATCTCCTTTTCGGGGTAGTATATGAGCTCCGCAAGCTGCTCGCGGTCACGGGCAGAAACGGTCTTGCCGAGTACAAGGTCTATTTTTATCTTTATCATGCCCGAAGCACTTTTCAGCATATGCAGAAAGGCTTCGTATTCGCCGTGCATATCGCTGAAAAAATATTCCGTACCCTTTGGGAGACTTCGTATAGCCGACAGGTTTATTATCTCACTGGCAGCACTTTCAATAGTTGGGTACTCCTTGGCAAGAAGTCTGAGGTATTTTATATCCATAGCTGCCCTCCATTCAGAGCTGTTCCATAAGCTTGTCTATTAGTTCTTTCTTTGCAAGTCCGTCGGAGAAAGCTGTTGCACCTCCGCAGGCTGTGCCGAGTTTCAGTGCATAGTCGTAGTTCTCACCGTCAAAGCCTGCGATAAAGCCTGCAAGCATTGAGTCGCCTGCGCCTACAGAGTTTTTGACCGTACCTGTGCAGGCTCCGCATTTGTAGAGCTTTCCTCTCTCGTCAAGGAGTACAGCTCCTTTTTCAGCCATTGAAACGAGTACATTTCCAGCACCCATAGCCTGAAGCTTTACTGCGTGTTCGACTATCTCATCGTATGTGGTTATGTTGACGCCGAATATCTCACTAAGCTCGAAATTGTTGGGCTTTATAAGGAAAGGACGGTATTTGAGTATGCTTGTGAGGAGTCCTTTTGCTGTGTCGGCAACTACTCTGATATCACGGTCTGACAGCCTCGAAAGTATCCTTTCGTATATATCGTTGGGGAGACTGTTGGGGATACTTCCTGCAAGTACAAGAGTATCACCGTCTTTTATTTCGTCCAGCTTCTCCATAAGCTCGTCTATGTATTCGCTGTCGATATGGGGCCCCTGTCCGTTTATCTCAGTCTCTTCATCTGCTTTCAGTTTTACATTTATACGGGAATTGCCGCTTTTCAGCTTTACGAAATCAGCATCTATGCCCATTCCCTTTACGCCCTGCTCTATAGCTTCGCCTGTAAAGCCTGCTATAAATCCAAGTGCCTTGCTCTTTACACCAAGCTCGGCAAGTACGGCAGAAACGTTTATGCCCTTGCCGCCGAAGAATATCTCCTCAGACTCGGAACGGTTGACACAGCCCGTCTGTATTCGGTCGGTGTGCAATACATAGTCTATTGCGGGATTGAATGTGACCGTATATATCATTTATAAGACTCCTTTTAATTTCAGATCTGTGCTCAGATTAAAAAGAAAGAAGCGTTTACCATTGGTAAACGCTTCTTTGGTGCGAGTAATGGGACTTGAACCCATACGTCTCTCGACACACGCCCCTCAAACGTGCCTGTCTGCCTATTCCAGCACACTCGCATTGCCCGTCTCTCGACTGCTTTAATATTATATCAGATAAAAAACGTTTTGTCAATACCTTTTTTCAAAAAAATAGAAAAAATTTTTTTGAGGCGAAACAACAGACTTTAAGTTAATATAAAAAATAAAATATGTGCCTATTGACTTTTGTCTGCGGTTGCTGTATAATATTATCTGTTGATGCTGATGTGGCACAGTCGGTAGCGCAACGCCTTGGTAAGGCGTAGGTCGTCGGTTCAAGTCCGATCATCAGCTCTTTAAACGCGTTTCGGTTCAGTCGGAGCGCGTTTTTTATATTTCAGAAAGGGGATAAACGATGGAACTGGAAACTGCAAGATCATATTTAAGGGAAATGTCGATAGATGACTTTGATGCGCTTTATGAGGTTTTGGGCGATGCTGAGAATATGAGATATTACCCATATATTTTTGATGAGAAAAGGGTAAGAGACTGGATAATGAGGAACATTGAGCGATACAGAGTGTTTGGTTTCGGACTCTGGGCTGTAGTTCATAGAGAGACGGGCAAAGTTATCGGAGACTGCGGTATTACCATGCAGGGTATAAACGGAAGTATCAGACCTGAGATAGGTTATCATATCCACAGGCAGTTCCAGAGAAAGGGATATGCAAAGGAAGCAGCTGAGAAATGCAGGGATTGGGCGTTTGAGAATACTCCCTTCAACGTGCTGTATTCATATATGAAGAAGGATAATACTGCATCTGCGGCGACCGCAAGGGCAAACGGTATGTCATTGGTGGGGGAGTATATTGACGCAGAGTCTGAGCTTACCGAAATATATGCTATTACACGTCAGGAGTGGCAGGTATTGCGCAAAAGATAAAAACATACACGAAGCTGAGAAGAATGCTTTCGGACTTTTGGAAAACGAACTGTAATATATAAAGAAAAATCCGCAAGTTATGTGTTGACATATTGGCTGATATAGGCTAAAATGGAACTATAAAATGAATATGCAAAGGCTACTGTAAATTGAAATAGGGAAGAAAAAATATACAGCCGTTAGCCGTTAGCCTTTAGCCGAAGGCGACACATTTGCTGATAGCTAACGTCAAAAGGCTAAGGGCTGAGTTCCGTGATAAATAGGAATGAAGATAATACTTCCCTGATTCGATCACTATTATCAGAAAGGAATGAGTTTATGAAAATATTGAAAAGAGTATCTGCTCTTGCTTCTGCGGCTGTTATGGCACTGACAGCTTCTGCGGCAGGCAGTACTGCTGTAGCAGCGACTACTCCTGATGTTGTGGACTATGCAGAGACCGAGAACAACTGGGCAAAGCTGTTGCAGTATACACTTTATTTCTATGACGCAAATATGTGCGGTACGGGAGTCTCCGATAACAACCGTCTTTCATGGCGCGGAAACTGTCATGTATATGATTCAAAAGTTCCAATGCACCCCATTGACGATGACCACACGGGAACGAATTTGTCAGAGAGCTTCATGGAAAAGTACAAGGATATCCTTGATCCCGACGGTGACGGATTTATTGATGTTTCAGGCGGCTTTCACGATGCAGGCGACCACGTAAAATTCGGACTTCCCGAGGCTTATGCGGCTTCTGTGGTATCATGGGGCTATTATGAGTTCCGTGAGGCTTATGAGGAAACAGGACAGGCAGCTCATGCAGAGACTATATGCCGTTATTTCTGCGATTACTTCATGCGCAGTACCTTCCGTGACAAGAACGGCGACGTTATTGCTTTCTGCTATCAGGTCGGCGACGGAGCTGTTGACCACAGCTACTGGCAGTCCCCTGAGATAGACGCTATGGGCAGACCTGCATTTTTTGCCACATCAGACCTTCCGACTACCGATGATGTTTCGGAAAGTGCAGCTGCTCTTGCAATAAATTATTACAACTTCAAGGACACAGACCCCGAGTATGCGGAGAAGTGTCTCGACTACGCAAAGGCACTGTTCGACTTTGCCAACAAGAACGAGAAAAAAGTGGGACAGGGCAAGGACGGTCCTGCAAGCTTCTATACATCGAGCAAGTGGGAGGACGACTTCTGTTTTGCAGCAGGCTGGCTCTATCTTATAACACGCGACCATGATTACCTTGAAGCCTGTGAGCAGTATATCGACTACTATGCGCCTCCCGGATATGTTCTCTGCTGGAACGATATGTGGAACGGCGTTGGACTTGTTTTCGGACGTATACAGGATATCTACCCCGAGGTATGCGAGGAGACCCGTGTGGCTATCGGCAGAGGTCAGTATGAAGTTCTGGATTTCTGGGAAATGGAAGCAAAGGCTTTGAATACGGTCATGACCAAAAAGCTTACTCCTGCGGGCTACTTCCACCTTGATACATGGGGAAGTGCAAGATACAATACGGCAGTACAGTTCACGGCTCTGGTATATGATAAGTACAACAATGGCAAGGACAAGTATAATGAGAAAAATCCTGATTACACCTTCACAGAGTGGGCGCTGGGACAAATGGAATACATCATCGGCGATAACCCTCTCGGCAGAAGTTATGTAGTAGGCTACGGAGAGAATTCCGTAAAATATCCTCATCACCGTGCAGCTTCGGGACTTACAATGGCAGAGGATCCTGCCGAGCACAAGCACGTACTCTACGGTGCGCTTGCAGGCGGTCCTGATGAAAACGATGAGCACAACGATGTGACCAAAGACTGGGTATACAATGAGGTAACTATCGACTACAATGCAGCTATCGTAGGTGCAGCGGCAGGACTTTATCTTTACAAGGGAGATAAGACAATGAAGCCCGAGGAGAATTTCCCGCCTGCTGAAAAGACAGACGATACACAGCTTTTCTCGGGAGATGATTTCTGGGCAGCAGGCTATTGTTCGGACGCTCCCGAAAAGACAGGCGCAGGCGTTACAAAGCTCACATTCTTTGTAAATACAGACTCTCTCGAACCCCATGACGATATATCAATACGCTACTATTTCAGCATAGAGGAATTCGAGAACAAGACTATCCCTGGCAGCTTTGTACTGCAAAAGACCTACGATCAGGTAGAGACAGAGGTAACAGGCAAGGCTGCTGTACTTTCTCAGCCCAAGCAGTACAAGGACGATATCTATTACATCGAGATATCATGGCCTGATTATGCTATTGCAAACTCCAACAAGAAGTATCAGCTCATTATCGGCAACTACTACGGTGAGAAGTGGGATTCTTCAAACGACTGGAGCAAAAAGGGTATGATAGACCTTACGGAAGAGGGCGAGGACTACGATAATATCGTAAGCGGAGTTGAGTTCGCAAAACGCTGCGAAAACGTATGTGTATACGCTGACGGAAAGCTTATCGGCGGCACTGAGCCTGACGGTACAAAGCCTGCAAAGGTATATAAAGTAGCTCAGCTTGTAAGACTTCGCAGAATGTTGCTTGGTCTTGAAGCTTTCAGCTCGGAAGATGCAGCAGTACAGTTTGACTTCAACAGTGACGGAGAAGTCGATATCCATGACGAGGTAGAGCTTAGAAAGCTCCTTATCGCACAGAACGCATAAAAATGAAAGCCCCGAGGTATTGCCTCGGGGAGTTTTTTTATATGAGCCTTTAGCCTTTAGTTCTTAGCCATTATTAAGCGGCTTTGCCGCTTAATTATCGGGCGGCGGAACTCCCAACAGGAGCCGCGACCCTCTGTCAGTTTTGCTG
>CAMYYQ010000049.1 GCA_947303535.1 uncultured Ruminococcus sp. | reverse complement strand
GAGGACACCAGTAGTTATGGTCGTTATTACCCTCTCCGACCTGATAACAGTAAGCGATTACGTTTCCGTCATCGTCCATAAATGTTGCTTTCATGAAGTAGTCGTTTATCCAGCGAAGTTCATCTTCAACGTGCTTCTGGAGTCCGAGCTCTTCATAAGAGTCACGGAATTCATAATAACCCCAGCCCACTGTAGAAGCTGAATAGCTTCCCGGGAGACCGAACTTTACGTGGTCACCGGCATCGTGCCAGCCGCCTGTAAGATCAAGAGTGCCGTTTCCGTCGGGATCGAGGTACTTCTTGTTCTTTTCGATGAATGACTGACTCATATTTACGCCGACATAAAGAGCAGGATCATCGTCACCGAGATTTGGCTTTGTTTTACCGTCATCGCCTGCACCAAGTCCCTGATCTTCCTTGAGCTGATCATCAGTCTTGCCCTTGCCGACTGTAGGCATAGGACTCATTGGCTGGAGCGGGATCTCTGCGTCGATAACGTGACAGTTTGAACGCCATGAATAGTAACCGTCATCAGCAACCTCGTCACCGCACTTGTTTGCGTCGTAGAAGCACAGCGCAAGCTGTAAAGCCTCTGCGTAGTTGTGATAGTTGTTTGTCTTGCCCTCAGTGATAACTGCGGCATTTGCGCTTGTGATGATACCGCTTGAAAGAATAGTAGCGGCAGCAGACAAGCAGGCTAATGATTTTTTGAGTATCTTCGCCTTTTTCATGTCAAATCTTCCTTTCGAGAGTAATTATTTCATGGGATTTTTCCCGTGCCTCGGAGAAAAAACCATTATAACCACGAATTACTTGAGCAGATTTTTCTTTTTAAGTCTGTCAAAAACTATGTTATATCCATCGTTTCCGTCTTTTAAAGAACGGTTTACTCTGCTTATCGTAGCAGTACTTGCACCTGTTTCTGTCACGATGCTGTTATAGACTCTGTGTTCATCAAGGAGCTTAGCAACGTGAAGACGCTGAGCAAACGCTTTCAGTTCGATGCTGGTGCAGAGATCGTCAAAGAACTTATAACAGTCATCTACTGAGTCAAGTGTAAGTATAGCTTCAAAGAGCAGATCCATGCTTTCGGATTTGATTTTGTCGATCATAGTAATTCTCCAATCTGCCTTAAAGGCGTATGCAACGATTTCTTACTTTACATTTTAACACATTATTCCGTAAAAGTAAAGCCTTTTTTGCGTAAAAAATACGGCAATAAAATGCTAATATATTAAATAAGAAACTACACCTTTGTGTATATGATAGCACATTCTCAACAAAAAGTAAAGAATATTTCCGGAAGTTCGCAAAATTTGGTTGAAAGCGCTAATATTCCGCAAATATTCATATGCAATATCAATACTCCTGTATTAAAATATAGCTTAAATCATCACAAGAATAATTTATTTAATTACAGATAGTATGATTTGGATTATATATTTTTCTTGTCAGCTTTTAAAATCAAACAAGGGGTTGAATTTTTTTTGAATGTATAGTATAATAATTAGGAAAAGATTTTTTTCGTTATTTGAGGATAAATATGATACCTACAGAAATGCGGTGATTTTATGGAACAAACCATCAAGAGTGATAAAAATATAGAAGAGGCGAATATTCTTTATACAGTTGCAATGAGAGGTCTTGTTGCTTTTCCGAAAATGGTAATGCATTTTGATGTTTCACGCAGCAAATCCGTGGCTGCTGTTGAACGTTCTTTGAAAGAGGGAGGCAAGCTTTTCCTTGTAACACAGCATGAGGCATATGTTGAAAATCCTAAAGCTTCCGACCTTTATAAAGTCGGAGTCGTTGCGGAAGTAAAGCAGGTACTGAAGCTTCCCGACAATATCATGAAGGTCCTTGTAGAAGGCGTATACAAGGCAAATCTTGTAAGACTTATCGACGACGGCGAAGTCCTTAAAGCTGAGGTAAAGCGTACTCCAACTTATTCAAGGGCAAAGCTTGATGAAGTTGAAGCAGAAGCATTGATGCGCACAGTCAAGGACGTTTTTGAGCGTTATGCTTCGTTCTTCCCGAGAATGCCCAAGGAGCTGCTCACTTCAATAGTTACACAGGATTCACCTGTAAAGCTTTTTGAGACAGTAACTTTCAACTGCAACCTCAATTATCGCGACAAGCAGACTCTTCTTGAAGAGACTAATGTTATAAACAAGCTTTCAGTTCTTTTTGCTTGTCTTACCTCGGAGGTAGAAATATTAGAGCTTGAAAACCTTATAAACGAGCAGACAAAAAACAGTATAGACAAGGGACAGCGCGAGTTTTACCTGCGTGAACAGCTCAGAGTTATCCAGGAGCAGCTTGGTGAGGACGAGGGCGAAGAAGCCTTTGGCTATATTAATGACATAATGGATCTGAAGATAGATGAGAAGAGCAAGGAGAAGCTTCTTAAAGAGGCTGACAAGCTTACAAAGCTGCCGCCGTCATCTCAGGAAGCATTTGTCATCAAGAATTATCTTGATACTGTGCTTGATCTGCCGTGGGGGAAATACACTAAGGCTAAGCTTTCAATGGATAAGGCGGAAGCAGTACTTGAAAAAGATCATTACGGACTGAAAAAGGTCAAGGAGCGTATCCTTGAATTCCTTGCCGTTCATATGCTCAATCCCGAGATAAAGGGACAGATCATCTGTCTTGCAGGCCCTCCAGGTATTGGTAAGACTTCTATCGCAAAGTCTATTGCTAAGGCTATGGGAAGAAAATATGCCCGTGTTTCATTGGGCGGCGTTCGTGACGAAGCTGATATCAGAGGACACAGAAAGACATACGTCGGAGCTATGCCGGGACGTATCATAACAGCTATATCACAGGCAGGTTCTGCAAATCCGCTTATCCTTTTTGACGAGATAGACAAGCTTTGCAGTGATATCAAGGGCGATCCTTCATCAGCTATGCTTGAGGTGCTTGATGCCGAGCAGAATAATGCTTTCCGCGATCACTTCATAGAAGTACCTTTTGATCTCAGCAAAGCAGTATTTATTACAACAGCGAATAATGTAGGTGCTATACCTGCACCTCTTCTTGACAGAATGGAAGTTATCGAGCTCCCGAGCTATACCGCAGAGGAGAAGTTCCACATTGCCAAGGAACACCTTATCCCGAAGCAGCTCAAGGAACAGGGATTAAAGGCAACTCAGCTCAAGATAAGTGATGATGCTATTAATGAGCTTATTCAGTACTACACTAAAGAAGCAGGTGTTCGTTCTCTTGAAAGGAGCATAGCTTCGCTTTGCAGAAAAACTGCAAAGAAAGTAGCCTCAGGAGAAGCTAAACGAGTTACCATAAAGGCTAAGGATATCAATGATTATCTCGGAATACGCAAGTATCTTGGCGATCTTTCATCACAGAAAGATCAGGTCGGCGTTGTAAACGGTCTCGCATGGACATCAGTCGGCGGAGTTCTCATGCCTATCGAAGTTCTAGAAAGCTCGAAGATAGCTGTTAGCTATGTCCGCAGTATTGCTGATAAATACGGCATTTCTCCTGATTTCTACAAGGAGAACGATATCCATATCCATGCTCCCGAGGGAGCTGTACCAAAGGACGGTCCTTCTGCGGGCGTTACTATGACTACTGCACTTGTTTCCGCACTTTCGGGAACTAAGGTGAGATCAGATGTCGCTATGACAGGTGAAGTCACACTTCACGGTAAAGTTCTTCCTATAGAATTTGTATACGCAGAAGATCTCAAAGATGTTCTTGACAGAGCACTTATAAAATAAATTCAGACAAGGAGGAAAACGCCGTGAAGCTGAATTACAACAAAGCGGAGTTTACCGCCGCATATGGAAAGTTTTCTCAGATACCTGCGCCCGAGAGGATAGAGATAGCATTTGCAGGACATTCAAATGTAGGAAAGTCAACGCTCATAAATAAGCTTTTCAACAGGAAAAATCTTGCAAGAGTCAGTTCTGTTCCGGGAAAGACTGCAACGATAAATTTCTACGGTCTGGAAAATATATATTTTGTAGATCTTCCGGGATACGGATATGCTAAGGTTGCAAAGTCGGAAAAGGAGCGCTGGTCGGGGCTTATCGAAGGATACCTCAGCTCCGACAGAGATATCAGACTTGTATTCATGCTCGTGGATATGCGTCATGCTCCCACAAAAGATGATGTTCAGATGATAAATTATCTCATAGACACGGAAATGCCGTTCGTTATCGTGCTTACAAAAGCAGATAAGCTAAACAAGACGGAGCGGGCAAAGCGTATGGAAGCTTTCAAGGACGAGATACCGTGTTTTGAAGATATTCATGTTATACCTTTTTCTTCTCAGACATTTGAAGGTGTTGAGGAATTAAGACAGATCGTTGAGGATATCACAGATGACAATGACGTCACTGATGAATAAATTATACCTGAAAGGATGTTAAAAATGTTTGTATCCGAAAATCTCGTTGTCAATAGCGCAGGTAACCTTACTATCGGCGGAGTTGATACAGTGGAGCTTGCAAAGGAATACGGCACTCCGCTTTATGTTATGGACGAACAGCTTATAAGAAAAACTCTTCGCCGTTTCCATGACAGTATGAAAAAGTATTATGACGGAAAAGGTGAAGTTCACTATGCGAGCAAGGCTTTTTCCTGCATGGAGATGTGCAGGATCGTCGCAAGCGAAGGAGACGGTCTTGATGCAGTTTCGATAGGAGAGCTTTATACGGCTTATAAGGCAGGATTTCCTATGGACAAAGTCGGCTTCCACGGCAACAATAAGACCGATGAAGAACTGCGTTTCGCATTGAAAGACGGCGTTGGACATATCATAGTCGATAATATAAGCGAGCTTCATAGACTTGAAGCTATTGCGGCAGAAATGAATGTAAAACCTGATATTATGTTCCGTATAAAACCCGGTATTGACGCTCATACCCATGATTTTGTAAAAACAGGTCAGATCGACAGTAAATTTGGCTTTGCTCTTGAAACAGGAGAGGCGTTTGAAGCTGTCAAAGAGGCTATAAACTGCAAAAACGTAAATTTAAGCGGACTACACTGCCACATAGGTTCGCAGATCTTTGATATCGCACCTTTTGAAGAAGCAGCAAGAGTAATGCTTGGATTTATCGCAAAGATAAAGAATGATCTCGGTTTCGAGGTCAAGGGGCTCAATCTTGGCGGCGGTTTTGGTATAAAGTATCTTGATGAGCACGATCATGCACCTTTTGAAGTATATCTTGAAAGAGTTTCAGGCGTTGTAAGGGCAGAATGTGAGAAGCTTGGTGTAGCTCTGCCGATTATGTACATAGAACCCGGACGTTCTATAGCAGCTCCCGCAGGAATAACACTTTATACAGTCGGTGCGCGTAAAGAGATACCTAACATAAGAACTTATATCTCCGTAGACGGCGGTATGGCTGATAGCCCGAGATATATCCTTTACGGTTCTGAATATGAGGCTATAGTTGCGAATAAAGCAAATGAAGAGCGCAGCGAAAAGGTCACCATTGCAGGTAAATGCTGCGAAAGCGGTGACCTTATCGGCGAGAATATGCCGCTCCAGCACGCAGAATCAGGAGATATAATCGCTGTATGTGCAACAGGTGCATATAATTATTCAATGTCATCGAACTATAACAGACTTCAGAAGCCGGCTGTCGTATTTGTAAACGAAGGCAAATCGAGAATAGCTGTTAAGAGAGAGACACTTGATGATATCATAAGAAACGATATATAAAACATTAAGGCAGGAAATATCCCTGCCTTATTTTTCGGTATATAGCCTGCCTTGCCATGTGTCAAGTTCGGCAAGCTTTTTGTCTATCCCTCCGAGGACTGCTATCTTGTCCGCACTCCACATAGGTGCAATGAGTTTTGATTTGTCACCGTCACCTGTTATACGTTCGATAACTGTCTGAGGCGGTAATATTTCAAGTTGTTTTACGATTATATCAATGTATTCATCTCGCTCTAAAAGCTTGAATTCATTGTTTTTATACATTTTTTCAAGCTGTGTTCCCCTGATAACATGGAGCATTTGAAGCTTTAACGCATCGGGCTTCATTTTTGCGATCTCATAAGCCGTATCAAGCATCATTTCGGGAGTTTCAAAAGGCAGTCCATTGATGATGTGCAGACAGACTCTTATGCTTTTTGCTTTGAGCTTATAATACCCTTCAAGAAATTCCTTGTGGGTGCAGCAGCGGTTTATCAGTTTCAGACTTTCCTCGTGGCAGCTCTGCATTCCAAGTTCTACAGTAAGATTTGTTTTTTCGTTTATATCACACAGAAGTCCGATGATATCGTCTGACAGACAGTCAGCGCGAGTTCCGATAGACAGACCGCATACGTTTGGGAATTCCAAAGCTGAATAAAAGAGCTCTTTCAGGATGCTGCAAGGGGCATATGTATTCGTGTTTGCCTGAAAATATGCGGTGAACTCTGCACCTTTACCATATTTTTGAGATATACGTTCGTATTCTCTTTTAAGCTGCTCATGTATGGTCAGACCTGTGTGAGTGAAATATCCGCTTCCGCCGTCACAAAAAATACAGCCGCCGACTCCTTTTGTACCGTCTATATTCGGACAGGTAAGACCGCAGTCGATAACGGCTTTGTATATCTTTCTGCCGTATTTGTTTTTGTTATAATAATTCAGCGTGTAGTAACGCTTGTTGTCATCAGAATATATAAAAGGACTTTTGTTCATTTTATGCCTCCTTATGTAAATATGTTACCATATCGTCTGTAATTTGTCAATATTTAGTATATAAAAAATAAATATCGCAATATATGGGCTAATTGTCTATTGACATTTTGCACAAAGTGCGTTAAAATATAAGAGTAATATTTTTTTGAGGACCTGATGCTTTTATGGTGAAAAAGAATATTGTATTGATAGGTATGCCGGGAGTAGGCAAAAGCACCATAGGAGTTATTCTTGCAAAACTCCTTGGCTGCAAATTTATAGACACTGATCTGATAATACAGGAGCAGGAAAAGAAGCTTCTGAAAGATATCATTGCTGAAAAAGGTGTTGACGGCTTTATTGAGACCGAAAACAGTATTCTCAGCAGGCTTGATGCGGAAAATTCAGTCATCGCTACGGGCGGAAGTGTTGTTTACGGCAGAAAAGCAATGAAAAATCTTGCCGATAACGGTTTTATCGTTTATCTGAAGCTGGATTACAATAAGCTCAGATATCGCCT
>CAMYYQ010000048.1 GCA_947303535.1 uncultured Ruminococcus sp. | reverse complement strand
TAAAAAAGAGCAGTTTACTTTCCGTCGCCCTCTGCCAGTTTTACGGCTCTGTCAAGACGTTCTATAGCGCCTGAATTGAGCTTTTCCGTAAGTCTTACGCGGTCAAGCTCCTTTTTGAAGGCGGCAAGCTCACTTGCTATTTTCCGCATTACATCTTCATTCTGTATCTGCTTATCTTCAAGTGCGCAGACTCTTTTTATCAGGTCATTGACATTTGCAGCAAGAGCCTCATTTGCGGAGTTCTGTTTTTCACCGAATTCCGTCAGCTTTTCTCCTGCCTTGAAAGTGCCTATCTTCTCGTGACCCGAAAAGGTATGCATTTTATCTTTAGTAAGCTTAATATCAGACAATTTTTTCACTCCTTTTGAGTTTAGAACTAAGAGCTAAGAACTAAGAACTTAGGGGTAATCAGCTTCCCAGCGACAGTCCGTAGGAACTGAGTTTTTTTCTCCAGTAATCAAGAGTATCCTTGATAGTCTGCTCCATAGTTATTTCCGCGCGCCAGCCCGTATCCTCGAAAATATGCGAAACATCGGGCTCTATAAGCGGTATGTCGGAAGCTCTCATACGGGCGGGATCGCGCTTCACCTCTATAGGCTGGTTTGCATATGAAAGTGCAGTATCCAATATATACTGTATCTCAACAGCCTTTCCTCTGCCCACATTGTACACATTTCCGCTCACGCCCTTTTCACCGAGGAGCCTGTAGGCTCTTACAACATCGCGTACATCTGTGAAATCACGCTTTGCCGAGAGATTTCCAACGCTTATGACAGGTTCTTTCATGCCCTTTTCTATCTCTGCTATCTGACGGCAGAAATCCGAGATAACGAAGATATTGCTCTGAGCAGGACCTGAGTGATTGAAAGCGCGGACCATTATTATATCCATTTTGTATGCACGGGTATATATCTTGCCCAGCATATCCTGACAAGCCTTTGTAGCGGCATAGATATTGCCCGGATTGAGAGGCTCCGATTCCGAAAGGGGACAAGCTCCCTCGCGTATATAGCCGTATTCCTCGCCCGATCCGATGAGGATAAGTCTTATGTCTTTCTTTTCTGCGTCGCGGACAGCTTCAAGCACATTTATAGAGCCTACCACGTTTATCTCAGCGGTGAGCTGCGGACGCTTCCACGAAACAGAAACGGAGCTCTGTGCAGCAAGATGATATACGATATCAGGCTTTATATCGTCAAGAAGCGGTGATATATCCTCTTTTTTCAGAATATCCAGCGTATGGACGGGACATTCTTCCTTTATTTCTTCATTTGGCAGACAAGTTGCGTGTACTTCCCAGCCTGCGGCTTTAAGCTCTCTTATGAGATAACCTCCCACAAAGCCTGCCGCACCTATTATAAGTGCTTTCATAAGTCCGCCTCCTTATATGGTTTTATTTTAAAATGTCGTATAATTTTCCGAGTATGACTTTTTCGTTGAATTCGCTCTTTACGCGCTCTGCGGCAGCTATGCCGTATTTTTCGCGGAGCTCCTTATCCTCGGCAAGTTTGTTTATTGCCGCTGCAAGAGACTTTGGCGATGACGGGGGAACAGTTATACCTGTCTGCCCGTCAATGCTTACGTAAGGTACTCCCGATCTAAGAGCGGTATTTATAACGGGCTTGCCGTATACCATAGCTTCCAGCTGCACTATTCCGAAAGCCTCGCTTGGAGCAACAGACGGCAGCACGAATATATCGCAGTCGGCGTAAGCCTGTCTCAGTTCGGTATCGGGGAGGAATCCCAGAAAATGCACCTTTGACTCCATATCGTGTGAGCTTACGTAGTTTCTGAGCTGATCGCCGAGTTCGCCTGTACCTGCTATGAAAAGCTCGCAGCCTTTTACCTTTGTGAAAGCCTTCAGAAGTACATCTACGCCCTTATAATAGACCAGTCTGCCTGTGAAGAATACCTTTACGCAGCTTTTATCCGAAGCTTTTTCAGTGAGTATGCTGCGGCGCGGTACAGAGAGGTAGTCCTCGGGAGTTATACCGTAGGGCAGTACTCTGCACTTGTGGCTGTACTCGTTAAGATAAAGGGAATGTTTCACATGACCTTCCGTAGCTGTGAGTATGATATCTGCTCTTTTAAGCAGATAACGCATGAAAGGCTTGTAGAAAAGCATGAGCTTTTTCTGTTTTACGATGTCACTGTGCCATGATACAACTACTTTTCCCTTATAGCCCGACAGCAGAAGTGCCACATCGGCAAGGGGGAAAGGTACGTGGATATGCACAACATCGGCTTTTGCAGCCATTTTTCTGAAATGTCTTATAAACGAAAATGACAGAGGACATGAGAAATAAGTGCCGAGACTGCCTGTCCTCAGCAGCTCCACACCGTTCATTTTCTCTCTGATAGCCTTGCCTTTTCCGTCACGGCAGACAAGAGCCTTTACGCTTACACCGTCAAGCTTGCCCAGCTCCTCGGAATACTGCCTGATAAGTGTCTCTATGCCGCCGATATGTGGGAAATAAGCCTTGTTTACTTCAAGGATACGCAGTTTTTTACTCATTTTACAAGCTCCCTGTAGACTTCCATAAGCATTTCTGCCGAATGCTCCCAAGTGAAGCCTTTTGCTCTTTCGAGACCTTTTTCGCTAAGCTCTTTTCTCAGCTTTTCGTCACTGTAGAGCCTGTAAAGTCCCTGTGCTATGCTTTTTACGGAATATGCATCGCATATCACAGCGCAGTCGCCTGTGACCTCGGGCAGAGAAGCTTCTCCCGAAGCAAGTACGGGTACTCCGCAAGCCATAGCCTCAAGGGGCGGCATACCGAATCCCTCGTAAACAGACGGGAAAACGAATGCAAGTGCGCCGCACATCAGGGGATTCATGTCCTCTGAGGGCACATATTTTGTGAAGATGATATTTTTTGTCATACCAAGCTTTTCAACGCGGCTGTAGATGCCGTCGTTGAGCCAGCCCTTACCGCCTGCAAGTACAAGCTTAGGAGCTTTTTCGCCCACTTTTTTTGCAAATGCAGCGTAGGCGGAAATGAGCCTTTCAAGGTTCTTTCGGGGCTCGATAGTGCCTAAATAGAGGAAGTAATCTCCCTCTATCTCAAGCGACTTCTTTACCTCGGGTATGCGCTCGGGAGTCTCGCAGGGGTGAAATCTTTCAAGGTCGACACCGCAGGGGACTACCCTTATCTTATGTTCGTGCTGAGGAAAATACTTGATTATCTCAGTCTTTGAAAATTCCGAGTCTGTTACGATAAGGTCGGCGCGTTTCATCGAGCGTTTAAGTCCCGATACAAGCATGAAGCGTGTACGTCCGCGGACTGTCTCGGGGAAAGCCTTATAGACCATGTCGTGTACCGTTACCACCTTTTTGCCGTGTACGAAAGGCGGTATGATGTAATTGAAAAAGTGAGTGATATCGGACTTTCTGCCGAAAAAGAATGAATACGGTATTGGCAGGAAAGTGCTGGCAGCACGATAAAGATAGCCTGAAAAGTCAGATGTATTTAGCTTTATCTGCTTGCCTGCAAACTGCTTCACGCGCTTTACACGCTCTTTGTCGCCGCTTGTGAAGAAGCTGTATTCATATTCGTTTTCGGGGTGGAGCTGTGCGAGAGTCTGGGTCTGTCCCACTTCACACCAGCCTATACCCGTTATTTTATCGCTGCATATAGGTACAGCGTCGAAGGTTATTTTCAAATCAACTTCTCCACCTTTAAATTTTTATATCATACCTGAAACATGAGAGTCCAGCTCTTCAAGAAAAGCGTCGGTCTGCCCGCGGTCATAGCTGTTTGGCATCAAAAGGGAAAAAATCTCTTTCTTTAAGGGCATCTGTCTTACACGTTCAAGCTCATTCATTGCGATCACTGTGTTCATGCCGTCTTTTATAGCGGGTATCAGGTCATTGTAGGCAAAGACCTTTGCCTCAACGCTTTCCATGGTGTATCCGCATCTGACAAGCTTTATCTTTGCAAAATCCGCAGCCTTATACATGAGGAGCTTCTTTTCCCAATCTTCAAGTATAAAATCGACCTTTTCGATCTCATAGCCCTCTCCGCATATAGGGATCGGCTGGGCTTTAAGTTCTTCTGCTCTTTTACGTACTTCGTCCTCAGTGAGTCCGCCGTATTTAAGACCTGTGAAAAGCCTGCTGTATTCCTCGGATCTTTCTATGAATGAATTGATATCATAGCCGTTATCCACACTGAACAGTATCCTTCGCTCGTCCATGTCTGTTTCTCCTTCGGCATTAAAGCGCAAATCAGAGCATGATCTTATTGGCTATTTCCTTTTCAAGCTCTGCGATATAGCTGTCGGTCTGAGGGATAGAAAAGCCCGATAAAGGCAGAAAAAGCCACTTTGCCTTTCTCATTGGCATATGTCTTATTTTCAGAAGCTCCGCATTTATTGCAGCATCTGAAAGGTTAGCTTCATCTATAGCTAAGATCAGGCTGTTATATGCATCTGTTTTTGCAAGGACATCTTTTTTATCGTATCCGCCGAATACGGAATCCAAACAATTACCCATGACCGATCTCCTTTCCTTACTTTGAAAAGTTACCTGTTTTACGTAATCATTGCTATTATGATAATAAGCTGAAAGCCTGCCATTCCAAGTCAGAAAAGTGTCATTAAGACATCTACGCCAAGAGAGTATTTCCTGATACAGCAATGATGGGGCTTTTCGGGATCATAGAACATATCGAAGAATTGCCCTGTTTTCCATGAAATCTTCGGGAAATGCAAAGTTTTAGTGTATTTCCTGCCGTCTACGGTGTAAATAAAGTCAGCAGTTTTGCTTATAAGAGATATGCCTGCAAGCTGTCCCTTGATGTATTTGCCTTTGCGTACAAGCTTTATGCCCCTTATGCTGCGTATGATGAAATCACAAAGAAGAACAGAGCTGTACAGCCAAGAAGCCGCGCTATTGCAAAAAACGGGATTACGGAGCTGTTAAATCTCAGAGCCGCATAGATACTTTTCATCATTTTCCTTCAAGAGCGGACATGATCATTGCATCTGCCTCTTCGATAAGTCTGTCGGTCTGTTCGACGGAATAGCCGTATCTGCTGAATATTCCGCCTTTTACTCTTTCGAGCGGAAGCTCTCTGAGTCTTTCGATGTCAGGCATCATTTTCGCAGCAATGGTATTTGGATTTTTGGCAAAACCTATAAACATATCATATGCTTCAAGTTTTCGCATTACTGATCTTTCGGTGTAGCCGCCCTCTTCTTTATCAATATTAGCCTTTATATTATAAAACTTTATATACATTATATTCCGATACTCAGCCGAGTATCTCCTTGACCTTTATCTCGTTCTGAACCAGTTCAAGATCGTTCTTTACCATTCTCTCAACAAGCTCTGAGAAGTTTATCTCGCGCTTCCAGCCGAGAGTCTTTTCAGCCTTTGAAGGATCGCCCAGAAGTATATCTACCTCAGCAGGGCGGAAGAACTTCTTGTTTACCTTTACGATAGTCTTGCCGTTTTCCTTGTTTATGCCTATCTCGTCAACTCCGCTGCCCTGCCATTCAACGTCTATGCCAACGTGCTTGAATGCAGTCTCAACGAACTCACGTACAGTTCTTGTCTCGTTTGTAGCGATAACGTAGTCATCGGGCTTGTCCTGCTGGAGCATGAGCCACATAGCACGAACATAGTCCTTTGAGTGGCCCCAGTCACGTTTTGAGTCCATATTTCCAAGCTCCATGTACTCCTGTACGCCCAGCTTGATACGTGCAGCAGCGTCTGTTATCTTACGTGTAACGAATTCTATTCCGCGGCGCTCAGATTCATGGTTGAAAAGGATACCCGAGCAAGCGAAAAGACCGTAGCTCTCGCGGTAGTTCTTTGTTATCCAGTGACCGTAGAGCTTAGCTACGCCGTATGGGCTTCTTGGGTAGAAAGGAGTTGTCTCCTTCTGAGGAGTTTCCTGTACAAGACCGAACATTTCAGAAGTAGAAGCCTGATAGAAGCGAGCCTCGGGCTTTACTATGCGGATAGCCTCAAGCATATTTGTAACGCCGAGAGCGTCTATGTCAGCAGTTCCGAGAGGAGTATCCCAGCTTGTAGCCACGAAAGACTGTGCAGCAAGGTTGTATACTTCGTCAGCCTGTGAGATCCTCATAGCTGATATAAGTGAAACAGGATCGGTCATATCTGCGTAGATAAGGTTCACCTTGTCCTTGAGATGAGCGATATTGCCGTAGTCAACGGTAGCCTTTCTTCTCCAGATACCGTAAACGTTGTATCCCTTTTCGAGAAGGAGCTCTGCAAGGTAAGAGCCGTCCTGACCTGTAATACCTGTAATAAGTGCGTTCTTCATATTTATTCTCCTTATGTTAATTAGTAATGCGTAATGCGTAATGCGTAATTATGGTATCGCCTTGCGGTGATGATATTCAGATATGTCCCGAAGGGACACCACAATTACGAATTAGGAATTATGAATTACGCATTATACCAGTTCTGTTCTTTCCTGCTCTTTAAGCTGAGCGATGACCTTTTTTACGTCCTGAGTATTGTTCTTTGAGCAAACAAGGAGCACATCGTCTGTATCAACGATGATAAGGTCTCTTGTACCTACAGCGGCAACAAGTCGCTTTCCGCCGCATACTGTGGTACGCTTTGAATCTATGGTGATAACATCGCCGTCGATGTAGTTGTTTTCGTCATCTGTCTCGTTTATACGCTCAACAGCCAGCCAGCTTCCCACATCGTCCCAGCCGAAGCTTCCCGGGATAGTGTAGATATGCTTTGCTTTCTCCATGATGCCGAAGTCTACGGACTCGCTTCTGAAAGCTGTAAATTCCTTTACGAGAGTCTCATTGAACTGAGGAGTTCCGTAAGCCTGTCCTATGCGGACTGCGCCCTCATAGATATCGGGCATGAGAGACTGCATATTCAGCATGATTGAAGAGAGCTTCCATACGAACATACCGCTGTTCCAGAGATACTTGCCCGATGCAAGGTACTCTTTAGCTTTTGGAAGGTCAGGCTTTTCAACGAAACGCTCAACAGCGTATACATCGCCCTTTTCCTCGCCGAAATTGATATAGCCGTAGCCTGTCTCGGGATATTCGGGAGTTATTCCGATAGTAACGAGACGCTTGCCTTTTTCGGCAGCCTTGATAGCCTTTTTGAGGGTATTTATATATATATCCTCATAGCCGATGAGGTGGTCTGACGGGAGCACCATCATGATCGCATCTTCATACTTCCTGCCAATAAC
>CAMYYQ010000047.1 GCA_947303535.1 uncultured Ruminococcus sp. | reverse complement strand
GCAGAGCATACGCTCGCGGAGAAGCTCGTTGTTACTTGGTGCAACGAAATACCCCTTGCCTGTTACAGAGATGATAAAGCCCTCCTCGGCAAGGTCATTGTATACTCTTGTTGTTGTGATAACGCTTATTTTCAGATCTCTTGCAAGCTGTCGGATAGACGGCAGCTGCTCGTCTTCTTTGACCTTGCCTTCAAGTATCTGAGCTTTTATCTGCTGCTCTATCTGTTCATAGATAGGCAGTTCTGATTTGTTTTTTATAAAGATCTTCATAGTGCACTCCTGTGTTATACTGTATATATCACTGTATATACAGTATAACACGCCTTTGTACATTTGTCAATACTCCGGATAAAAAAATCGGGAATTATATTTCATTTATATTATTGGAGAATTTGTTCTCCTCTTGACATCTAATTACTTTTATGCTATACTAATCTCAACAAATGATATAAGTGGAGGAGCTATGGAGAAGCTGATAAAAATACTTACAGATCCTATTTCAAACAGGATCATTCAACATATTCGTATAAACAAGCATATGACTGTCTCTGAACTACTGTTTCAGATGCCTGATATTCCGAGGGCAACGGTTTACCGTAAGACAGAACGTATGCTAAAAGCAGATGTTATTGAAGTAATCGACACGCATAGGATACGCGGTCAGATCGAAAACGTATATGCATTGAAGAATTATTTCATATCACCGCCTCAGAACGGAGTTGACGGTATGAAGATAATGACGTCCACTCTTATACAGATATTCGAGCTTTGCAGCAGCTATTTCAAGCGTGATGATGCAGATGCAAACAGAGACAAGCTTTTTGTATTGAATTACGCGCTTTCACTTTCAGACAGTGATTTTGCTTCAATGCTCAACGAAATGTATGCTGTGGTAGATAAATATCAGGGCAGACCAATTACTGAAAACTCTCATATCCGTAATCTTTACCTTATGTCAATGCCATCGGGAGGAGAACAAAATGAGCAGGAAAAATGATAATCTGAATTGTTATCGTGAAAATGGAATATGCTTGTATGAATATCCGATGATAAACGGCTTGAAACAGTATATTCAGGTTCGAGGTGCTGATCGTACTGCACCGCTGATGCTATTTATACATGGCGGTCCCGGAGGTTCTATGGCAGGAATTTGTCATGTTATGCAGACAGAATGGGAAAAGCATTTTACAGTAGTAAACTGGGATCAGAGGAACACCTGCAAAACACTTTTTGCAAACAAGGATAAAGTCGCTGAAATTGCAGAGACGGGAAGTATTTCAGATTATATTTCAGATATTGACGCTGTGATAAAGTATCTTCATACGGTATATGAATTTGAAAAAATAATAATAGCAGGTTTTTCGTGGGGAAGTATTTTAGGTGCAGAATACGCAAAGCTTCGTCCTGAAAATGTTTCATGCTATATTGGTATCGGTCAGCTGATAAACCATTTCGAAGGATTGAAGTATTCATGTAATTGGATAAAGGGGCTTGCAAAAGATGTGCCCGCTGATACTGCCAAAACTGACGGATTGATTAAGCGTATCGAAAACGGTTTTGAATTTAACGGCGATACTATGAAAGCTTTGCGAGTATTTTCAATGCTGGGTGCAAAATACATAGCTAAAGACTGCAAGCCGTTTCCGATAAAAGCATTGCTTTGTTCGCCTTTCCTAAGTTTTCGTGAGAAATTATCCATGCTTAATTCAGACTACAGGAATTTCAAAGGAACATACAAAACACTTACGACACATGATTTCAGACATGATCTGCATTTTGATGTGCCTGTGCTTTTTGTAAGCGGTGATGAGGATTTCGTATGCCCGAATCAGCTGCTTATGCAATGCTTTGACAGGATTGAAGCGCCTGTCAAGAAAAACGTAGTGATACCTAAAGCGTCACACACTTGCTTCTTTGATCAGCCTGATGTCTTTGTCAGAACGATCACTGAGTTCATAAGCAGTTTAAAGTAATATGAAGTATATGGGATCGAAAGGCCCAAAAAAACGATCCCCTCATCGAGTGAATTTAGCTTCACTTGGTGAGGGGATTTATTTTATTCTGTAACAATTATACCGCCGAAATATTCGGGATTGCCGTCTTTATCACATAATACGAAGCCGCGAGTATGGCATACAGCGTATGTACCGTCAGCACGTCTTGCGCGGTAACGTATGGGGCTGACTTCGCCATTTCCGCACAGAACGGCATCTATCGCTTCTTTGTAGATCTTCATGTCATCAGGATGAATGTGTTCCTGCCAGCATTTATCGGCATGGTACATATATTCCGACTGCATACCAAAATCATCTACCAAGGGAAGCGACCAGCGCGACAGATCATGCTTCATATCATTAAGATACACATAACCCTCGCCTACGATAGTATACATCGCACCGAACATACTGTCAAGCAAACGTTTTCTCTCAGCAGTGATGGGTATATCCATATTGTTCATTCCCATGTAATAATCGACTATCTTTATGGATTTTAATTCGTTTTTATGCTCGTACATCTTCTGGTCGGCTCTTTTATAGACATCATCGAAGCTTTTATCAGTGTTGCTGTCAAAGACTGACATTCCGCAGGCGACAACAGGACCCGAACGTGAGAGCTTATTGGCAACCGATTCTTCGCGCAGCTTTAAAAGGAGCTGTTCGCGCATATCATAATCACGTCCGTCCAGTACGACTACAAATTCATCGCCGCCTACTCTGAAAACAGGACTGTGATCGAAAATATCACATATCAGTCTGCTGGTTCTCTGTATTGCTTCATCACCGAAGCTGTGTCCTCTGGTGTCATTGATCTTTTTGAGGTCATTGACATCGCACATTATAACGCCGAAATGATAGCTTTCCGATGAAGTCATGATTTTATCATTAACAGTCATGATATATTCGCTGAATGCATTTTTATTGCGTATACCTGTAAGTATGTCCATTCTTGCCATACGTCTGGCAGATTGGAGATTCCTTTCCTGCTCTTCCTTTTTTCGGAATTCTTCTTCTATGTTTTCAAGGCAGCAGATAATATGTTTCTGGTCATCGCACATTATTTCAAAATGGCGCATATGGATTATCTTTCCTTGAAAGATAAGTCTGTATACAGCAGAATAGGATTTGTCACTGGAAAGTCGGCTGAGCATAGCTTCTCTGTCATGTAGTTTTATAACAAATTCAAGATCGTCGGGGTGGACAATTTTCGAGGCGTTTTTCTGAGATTCCGTAAAGAAATCTTCTCCCTGACTTGGAATATTCAGAACTTTAAAGATAGAGTTAGGCATATACTCATAATATCTGCCTGAATTTATGTCAACATAGTACAGACTGTCAAAATGGTGTGCAAGTGTAAGTGCTATCTGGTTTAAAGCTTCCTGATTATTTTTCATACGCTCCTCCTATGACTGACCTTACATTTGGATCGTCTACCGAAATTTCCGATTTAAAGTATATTTGATATAATGCCTTTCCTAAATTATACATTATACTACAGAAAAAGTCAATTATAAATGATTCGTTGGCAGAAGTCTTATAATGTACCTTTTGTAATAAGTGTATATACAGAAATCGTTCATATTGACAAAATGCGTGGCGTTTGATATAATTTATGAAAAAACTACATGGATTGGAGGAGCATATCTATGAAAGAGTTTTATATAAACAGTGACGGAGTACGACTTCATGCAAAGCTTGATAGTCCCGATGATATTGTAAAAGGACCGCTCTGCATACTTGTTCATGGTTTTACAGGACATATGGAGGAAGATCATATCGTTGCGGTACAAAAAGCAATGAATGAAGCAGGTATTTCAGTTTTGCGTGTGGAAATGTACGGACATGGAAAAAGTGACGGAAAATTCAGAGATCATACTCTCTACAAATGGGTCACTAATGCGCTTGCGGTAGTGGAATATGCAAGAAAACTTGATTTTGTGACGGAGCTTTATATGTGCGGTCACTCCCAGGGCGGACTGTTAACCATGCTGATCGGTGGAATGTGTGCTGATGATTTTAAAGCTATAATCCCGTTATCACCGGCATGGATGATTCCTGAAAATGCAAGGAATGGCATAGTTCTTGGAAACAGCTTTGATCCTGAACATATACCTGAAAAGTTAGCAAGCGAAAGCTGGGAGATATCAGGAGATTATATCCGTACTGCTCAAACTATTCATGTGGAGGACTCTATTTCAAGATATAAAGGAAAAGTACTTATCGTACACGGAGACGAAGATCCTGTCGTTCCTTTTTCTTACGCTGAAAAAGCTGTAGAGCTTTACAAAGATGCAGAGCTTGTTCCGATATGCGGCGCAGATCACTGCTTTATCGGTCATATTGATGAACTGGCTGACAGTATACGATCTTTTTTCACGAAATAAGAAAACACTATTGATCGGTAAATATTGAAAACAGCAGGGCAGAGGAAGTTTTTTCTCTGCCTTTTATTATAAAGATTGACTATTATATTTAAGTCTGATATAATATAAAACATCAATTGTTTTATGAGATCATTCAATTATATGCAGTATACGTTATATAAGGAGCTGATATCATGTTAAGGATCGCAAATACCGAAAACGGGCAGGTGCGCGGTCTGCCCGCAGCTGACCCAAGGATAACATCATTCAAGGGCATACCCTTTGCTGCTCCGCCTGTGGGCGAGAATCGCTGGCGAGCACCGCAGCCTGCTGAAAACTGGCAGGGAGTGCGCGACTGTATTGAGTTTGCACCAATATCCGTTCAGGATACCCCTGGTATAGGTGATGATATATATTGCCGTGAATGGAACGTTGATCCTGAGATACCAATGAGTGAAGACTGTTTGTACCTCAATGTATGGACAAATGCGAAATCTGCAAATGAGCGCAAGCCCGTACTTGTATGGTTTTTCGGTGGTGCATTTCAGTGGGGCTATACAGCTGAAATGGAATTTGACGGCGAACGTCTTGCAAGAAGAGATATTGTCGTAGTTACAGTGAATTATCGTCTTGGTGCGCTGGGATTTCTATGTCACCCTCAGCTGATAAATGAGCAGCCGAATGCTCCCTGCAATTTCGGCTGCCTTGACCAGCAGGCCGGTCTCAGGTGGGTACGCCGCAATATTGCCAACTTCGGCGGTGATCCCGATAACATAACCATAGCAGGTCAGTCAGCAGGCGGCGGCAGCGTAATGGCGCAAATGGCTTGCAGGGAAAATGAGGGAGATTTCAAAAGGGCAGTTATAATGAGCGGTATGTTCGGCACACCATATGTGCCGAATGATTTCTTTAAGCCTCAGAGTATTGAGCAGGCAGCTGAAAAAGGCAAAAGGCTCTTTGAGTATCTTGGCGTTAAGACGCTTGAAGAGGCAAGAAAGCTCGATGCGGACTACATTCGCAGCAAGTACTCCGAGCTTCGCAGCAATGGCGAGATGTTTTTTACTATAGTACAGGACGATAATTTCTGCACCCAGGATCCAATGGCAGCATTCAGAAATGGAACGCGTATTCGAGTTCCCGTTATGAGCGGAAATACAGGCGACGAGTTCATGGAGGTTATCCAGGCGGCAGATGATGCCGAGCTGACAAAGAAAGCAAAGGAGTACTTCGGCAGCATGGCTGAAGAGTTTATGGCGTTTTCGGAAGCAAGAGTCAGGAATGAATTTGGTTATTCACCTGTTTCATCACCTGAACTTGGTGTAAAGTATGCTTTTCTCGGCGAAAACAGGCAGAATGAGCCTAAGAACTGCTACTACTACCGTTTTATTTCGGATATACCTGGCGCAGATGTACCAGGAACATTTCACTCTGTAGACCTTTGGTTCTTTTTTGAGACACTGGCAAAATGCACCCGACCTTTTGAGGGCAGACATTACGATCTGGCAAGACAGATGTGCGATTACTGGGCTAACTTCATAAAGACCGGTGACCCAAACGGCTTCGACATCAATGGCAATAAGCTTCCCGAATGGAAGCCATATACAGATACAGAACGCAGCGAGATGCTTTTTACAAGCAACGGAGCAAAGGCATCGAACGAGCAGAGCAGCTTTGTTAAATTCCTGCTTAATACAATGAAATAAGGAGGTCATTCTTATGAGCAAGAAACAGGCATTCAATCCCTATCTCCCAAGCTGGGAGTATATACCTGACGGTGAGCCCTATGTATTCGGTGACCGTGTATACGTCTATGGTTCTCACGATTTCTGGAACGGCTATGTGTTCTGCATGGGTGACTACGTGTGCTGGTCTGCACCAGTTGACGACCTGGGTAACTGGCGCTATGAGGGCGTTATCTATGCAAGAAACGCTGACCCAATGAACAAGGACGGTCATATGTGCCTTTATGCACCGGATGTTACTGTTGGTCCTGACGGCAGATACTATCTTTACTATGTACTCGACAAGGTGGGAGTTATGTCCGTTGCGGTATGTGATGAGCCGGCTGGCAAGTATGAGTTCTACGGCTATGTTCACTATCATGACGGCACACGTCTTGGAGAGAGGGAAGGGGACGAGCCACAGTTCGACCCAGGTGTTATCACCGAGGGAGACAAGACTTATATGTACAGCGGATTTTGTCCTGAGGGGGACAAGTCCAGGACAGGATCAAAGGTGGTAACTCTCGATAAGGATATGCTTACTGTTATCACTGAGCCGCAGGTCATAATACCCGGCATCTGCTACAGTTCAGGTACTGAATACGAGGGACACGCTTTCTTCGAGGCTTCGTCCATACGCAAGGTTAATGGAAAATACTATTTCATATATTCCTCCGAGGTCATGCATGAGCTGTGCTACGCTGTCAGCGACAGTCCTCTGGGAGGATTCAAATACGGCGGTGTGCTTGTCAGCAACACCGATCTCCATATTGATACATACAAGCCTGCTGATATGCCAACTAACCGCGGTGCAAACAATCACGGCAGCATTGTTGAAATAAATGGTGAGTGGTATATCTTCTACCATAGACATACAAACGGTACATGTTTTTCAAGACAGGGGTGTGCTGAAAAGCTTACTTTAAATGCAGACGGAAGTTTTGATCAGGCTGAGATAACTTCCTGTGGACTAAACGGCGGTCCTCTTGTGGGCAAGGGCGAATATCCTGCTTATGTTGCCTGCACTATCTTCGGCAAGAAGCCCGAGCTCTATATTGGCGATCTCAATGCACCTCGCATAGTGCAGGACGGTAAAGACGGCGATGAAGAGATAGGGTACATATCAAATATCAAAGA
>CAMYYQ010000046.1 GCA_947303535.1 uncultured Ruminococcus sp. | reverse complement strand
CCTTAAAGGCTCGGACAAGCCTGACTTGTCTGCCTTTAAGGGGTGTTTTTATTATGATCTTACCTTTTGTCCGTCGTATAGTTTCTTTGATGATGAAATTATGATCTTCGATTTAGGATCAAGTCCGAGATCATCTACTCCCGCATCTGTATTATTTTTATCTCTTATGCTCACACTGTATTTCTTTGCTGTATATTCCTTTCCGAAAAATCCCTCACTCTCCTCTGCAACGAATATTTCTCCCCTTTTATCGCTTGCTCCGAATTCAATAGCATTCAGCGGTATGCAGTCGTACTTTTCCTCGGAGAGAACGTTTCCTTTCATCACGCCTATCTCTCCTGCTTTAAGCTCGTCGGCGGGCTCCATTGCCAGTTCCACTGTATATCCGCCGCCGTCAGCTGCCTTGTATATTTTTTTCACCTCGCAGCCCTCTTCGGTTATCCTGCCGTTTCTGAATTTCAGCTTGAATTTATCGCCCACGGATATATATTCTATTCCGTCATCATCTACAACTGTCCTGAAAACCATGCCTCCCGACATATCCGAGACTATCAACGCTGCATTTTCTGTGGTAAGCTCGCCCAATGAGACAGTTTTCGAGGTTATGATGCCCTCTGAGGGGCTGTATATAAAGCCCTTTGTCTCGTCAAGCTTTCTCAGTGCTGCAAGCCGTTCCTGCTTTTCAGCAAGTCCGTAGCAGACTGTGGGATCGCTGTTTATGAGTACTGCCGCAGACTCGCTCGTCACATCACCAGCCCTGACAAGTACACCGGTGACCACTCCTGATGCGCTGCTGTACACGATACAGCCGTTGTTGTATATCTCTGTGTATCTGTCCAGCTCACGCTGCTTTTCCTCGATACTGTTTGTAATGGTATCAGCTGAGTGCTGATCCTCGTTTTCATAATAGCCCTCACGGGTGGAGATATCCGCGTTGAGACTGTTCTGTAAATCGGCTATGCGGCGGCTGAGATGCTCGCTGTCAAGGCGCAGGAGCTTTTGTCCTGCGGAAACGCTGTCGCCTGCTTTCACATATACCTCAGCGGTACGCAGTCCTGCTTCCGTAAATACGGGTATACTGCCGTCGTTGGAATAGGCAGAAGCAGTTTCAAGCTGCTCGTCAATATCCTTTTCCAGCATTGCTGCTTTCTTGTGTAGATACTCCATATCCAGCTTCATAATGGTCTGATTTTTTATAACTCTGTCTCCGCACTCAACGTCCAGCTCTGATATCCTCAGTCCCTCGGGAATGAAAACAGGCTGGCTCTTCAATGCTTCAACTGTTCCGTTGTATTCAAATTCGTGAGATATGCTCTTTCTGCTTACAGACATACAGTTCACACGGGGCATACGCTCTGTGTACAACATTCGTGAAGCAAAGGTCAGTATGAGCATTGCTGCAAGAAATATCAGGAAATACTTTATTGCTCTCTGTTTTATCTTTTCTTTCATTGTCTACTCCTTGAGGGCGGAAGCGATAATTCCCTGTTCAAGCTCGTCCTGCCCTATAACGAACACGAATACCGCAGGCACAAGTGTGGCTATTGCCGCAGATAAAAGCATCTCGCCCCTGTCTGCTCCAAGCATGGGCAGATACAGTGACAGCGGATACAGCCGCTTATCCTTGAGGAATGTCAGCGGCTGCTCCACCATATTCCAGAGGTCGAGAAAACTAAGTACCACGCAGGCAAGTATACCTGCCTTACCAAGAGGAAGTCCGATATACCTGAGTACCTGCCATTCGTTTGCACCGTCTATCCTTGCAGAGTCCGCTACATCACGGGGTATGTCCGCAAAGCCGCGATATATGAGAAATACAGGGAAGGTCGAGAATATCGCAGGCAATATGACTGCAAGACGGTTATTCATCAGCTTCATACCGTCTATGATAAGATACTGTGACAGCATCGTTACCTGAAAGGGTATGAGCATAAATATTATATATATATCAAAAAGAAACTTTCTTCCTTTGAATTTGAACATTGCAAACGCCCACGCCGCAGGTACGGCTGCAAGTATCTGAAAAAGAAGTATTGAACCCGTTATCAGGAAAGAGTTCCAGAATACCTTGTAAAAATCGGGAGTGTATAACAGCAGCTCCTTGAAGTTATTCAGCGTTGGGTACTGGGCGATGTAGTCTATCTTTGAATAAGTCCCTTTGAAGTTGATAAGGGGTGAAAGGGTCTTTACAAGCTCGTCTGAGGACTGCAAGGGAAGTATCACTGCAAGAAACAGCGGAAACATAACAACAATGCATATTACTGCCATTACAACGTACATGGAAGATTTGCGAAGCTTTTTTGTCATGGCTGTTCCTCCTTGTCCCATGCCTTTCTGAGCAGTACTATCGCCCCGAGTATGACAGCGAAAACTATTACTGCTGCCGCCGCCATTTTGTCAAGGTCCATATTCACGAACCAGTTATTGAAAAGATGCTGCAAAAGGTAGATGTGACTGTCAGGATATGCTCCTGCAACAAGGTATGCCTCACGGAACACCTTGAAGGAGTTAAGGAATGATATTATTGTGATAGTATAAAGCGTAGGTTTGAGTTCGGGCAGTATGATACGGAAAAGTATCTGCCTGTCATTTGCACCGTCTACCTTCGCAGCATCGATCACAGCTGTGGATACACTCATTATGCCCGTAAGCCAGAGGAGCACCGTATATCCGAGGTTTTTCCATATATAACTTCCCACAAGCACCCAGAATGAAGCCGATGAGCTTAAAAAGCTTACCGCGCTGTGTCCGTGAGAGGTAAGGATATTGTTTATATAGCCTGTGTCGCTGAAAAGTATCTGCCACACCAGCACAAGAGCTGCGGTAGGAACTGCCAGCGGAAAAAGAAGTACAGATTTTAAGAGCCTTATGTATTTAAGCCTGCTGAGGGCGTATGCTGCCAGAAATGAAACGGATATGAGCAGCGGCAGACATACTCCCACGAATTTTAAAGTGTTTTTTACAGCAAGCCTGAACGCTTCGTTACTGAATACAGCTTTATAATTGTTTACCCCAACAAGATCACCCGTTACAGCTGTACAGAACGACCTGCGCACAGAGTCCGCAAAGGGCATGAACGTAAACACCAGCACTCCTGCAAGGCTGGGCAGCAGGAAGGGCAGATACCCAAGCTTTCTCCGCGAAATTACCCTGTTTATCATGGCTATTCTTTCATTTTAAGTTCAAGCTGCTTTACTGTATCCTCGGCAGCCTGCTCCGCAGTTACAGTGCCCTCTATGCACTTCTTTCCTGCTTCCTCGATTATATCTCTTACGGAATACTTTATGAATACAGGTTCGGTAAGAGTCTGGATAAAGCTGTCGAACTTCTCAGCCTCATCATCTGACATCCATTCCATATCCACCTCGGCTCCTTCTCCTTCTTCATTGCTGTCAAAGGGCGGCACATATAATGAATAGACATTATCAGCGTCTTTGTTCATTTCATAAAAGCTTTCAAGTGCAGCCTTATTTACAGGGAAGCCGTCGGAATGTTCTATTTCCTGAGAGTCCTCACCAAGGGCGGCAGCTATGAATTTGAATGCGTCTTCCTTATTCTTGCTTGACTCGCTTACAGCTATATTGCAGTTGGGTACAAAGCTCTTGTCACTTTCCATGCCGTATCTGTATGCTGCATCTATATCATTATCTATCTTCATTAATGAATATACTACATTAAGTTCATTTTCAAAGCCGTTCAATGAACCCAGAGCAATAACGTTCTTATTCATCTTCTCTGCCATATATCTTGTGCCGAAAAAGTATTCAGAGCTTGCCTCATCGCTGTCGGTACTTGAAATAACATAAGTAGCCTCTTCACTTTTTGATTTATCATTGTTATACAGCTTAGCACAGCTTTCAAAGAACTTTTCAAAGGCAGCCTTATCGGGAGTGCCGCTGAGGAGCTTGTTTCCCTCATACACAAGTCCAATACGGATAGGGTCGGTCTCCTCGAAAAAGTCAAGGATAGTATACTGAGGATCTTTCTCCTTGCGGTATTTCTCGCAGAGGTCGGCTGCATCTGCAAAGCACTTTATTTTTTCAAGGTCTTTTCTCTCTGCACCTACGGCAGGTATGCGGAATTTGCAGGCAACACTGTAAAGCTTGCCGTTCTCAGTGTTCCACTTTGCAATATTATCAAGTATCTCGCTGTCGGGATGCCATTTGCTCTCATACTGAGAAAGGTCTGTGAGCATATTCTTTTCAATGAGGTTATCATTGTCAAGTCCGTCAATGACTATGACATCAGGAGCATTTCCCGAAAGTATCTGTGTAGTAAGCTCCTTCATGGCGTCGCTGTAGGTAAGACCGTCTTTCATGCCCACCTGATAATCCACCTTGATATTTCTGTTGTCCGCAGCAAAGCTGCTTACTATCTGAGAAATGGTGTTATTCTTTTCAAGGCTGTATACTTTAAGCTCTGAAGTCACAGCGTTTTCGATCTCGGGATCATAGACGTATTTGTACATTCCGCTGTTGAATGTGGCATATATAGTTCCGTCGGGAGCACAGTATATGGTGCCGAACTGATCGGAGGGATCACCGAAACGGCTTATAAGTCCGTCGATTATCTGCTCTGCAAAGTTTCCACCCCATGAATAATGATAAAGTCCGTCCTCACAGCCGATATATATATCATCATTGTTTCCTGCGCAGATGTCAAGAGCGTGTTCCGCATCGCTTTTTTCAGCCTTGTACTTGCCCAGCAGATCGGCAAGAACATCGGGGACTTCTGTCTCGCTGTTCTTTTCGATATCGTAAATATGTACGCCGTCTCTGTCGCCGTAGAATATCCTGTTTCCTATGATGTCAAAGAAGTTTATACGTTCTCCTTTATCTGCCAGCTTCTTAGCCACGCCTGTATTGATATCCACTTCATACAGAGCATTATAATTAACACCGTAAAGCCTGCCGTTATCGGCAAATTCCACATTGTACAGATAATCCGCACCTGTGACCTTGTTACATTCACCCTCGGCGTTTATGACACAGGTATCGCCGCCCTTGCATATGACTAAGCCTTTATCAGATGCCGCATAGACAGCGTATATATCATCGTCATCATTTTTAGTCAGATCCTCGACCTCGCTTCTGAATACTCTTGTGCCGTCCTTGGATATATACACAAGCTCTCTTGCCCACGCGGATATTACGCCTGTTTTTTCGCCGATAGTTACAAACTCGGAAGCACTTTGCATATCACCTGTTCTGCCCTCCACCTTTGATTCGGCATATCCGCCCTTTGACGAAAGAAGCGTTACTTCTGTAGCTTTTTCCTTGCTGCAAGATGTCAGAGGTGCAAGCATTGCAAGTGACATTATAACAGCTAAAGTCTTTTTTAGTGAATTCATTTTTGTGTACCTCCTGTCTTTATGATATTATAATATCACATCAATCTCTAAAACTCCTCTAATAATTCTCTAATTTTCCTCTAATTAATCTCTAATTTTTCTCTAAAACTTTCCAAGCCGCATAATATGTGCTATAATAATTATATTAGCCGTTAGCCGAAAGAGTTCGCTTGCGCTCACATTATTTAAATTATTCGCCGAAGGCGACACATTGGCTAAAGGCTAAGGGCTAAAGGCTAAGGGCTAAAGGCTAAGGGCTTTATAAAGAAAGAAAGGATATCTTCTATGCGTATACTTATTATAGAGGACGACAAAGAACAATGTACGCTGCTGCAATTCCGACTTGAAAAAGAGGGCTTTTCCGCTGACCTGTGCTTTGACGGCGAGGACGCTGACTACTATCTCAGCCGCAATGCCTACGACCTTGTACTGCTTGACTGTATGCTCCCGCACAAGGACGGTCTTACCATACTTTCAGAAATGCGCAGGAATGGCAATGAGACTCCCGTTATAATGCTGACGGCTTTAGGAGAGCTCAACGATAAGATAACAGGTCTGGACTGCGGTGCTGACGACTATATGGTAAAGCCCTATGAATTCGGCGAGCTTATGGCACGTATCAGGTGCAGGCTACGCCGTCCCACAGGCATCGAGAGCCTTGAAAAGCTCACTGTGGGTGATATAAGCTATAATGCCGAGGGCAAGATGCTGACAGGTCCTGCCGAGAGCTGTACCCTTTCCAATAAGGAGAGCGAGCTCCTTGAACTGTTTATGCGCAATCCAAATCAGACTCTATCCCGTCAGACTATCCTTGCAAGGATATGGGGCGCGGATTACGAGATCGAGGACGGAAACCTTGACAACTATATCTATTTCGTCCGCAGACGACTGAAAAAGGTGGGGAGCTCCTCATCTGTAAAAACTGTTCACGGCATCGGTTACCGCCTTTCAACGGAGGGCTGAGTATGTTCAGAAAAGTCCACATACGGCTCACCATGCTGTTTACGGGAGTCTGCACCCTTGTTGTTGCGGTCATGTCATTGCTGTATCTATATCTAAGCTGGAACAATATACAAAAGAATTCTTTCATAAGCTTTAAGACCGATATCGCCAATTTCAGCTCAACTCTTTCAAAAGATCACGTTATATCACAGAGCTGGCTTATGAATATAAATATGAATTACAGCTATCAGCTTTACATCTATGATAACGGCAAGGCTATGCTGTCCACATCTAAGGGCATGAGCGAAGAAAACTCCGCTCTTCTGGAGAGTATAAAGTCTGACTTCTCAACAGACATACAGCGGCTAAGGTACACGGGCTCTGTTGCACATGATGAATTCAGATATTCGGCAAAGAACCACAGGTATTACGTGGGTATGATATTCATTTCGGGTGACAAGGGCATAACAGAGGTCTACGCCGTAAAATCTCTCGACAGCCAGCAGAAACAGCTGAAAAAGCTTATAATATACTTTATCCTCATAATTCTCGGTGCGGCAATAGTATTCTTTGTATTTTCCTACCTCTTCACAAAGCTGCTCCTGAAGCCTGTAAAACAGGCTCATCAGCAGCAGGCTCACTTTATCGCAGCTGCTTCACATGAGATAAGAAATCCTGTAAATACTATAATGTCCGCTCTTGACGCTATGGAGACAAGTGAGGGCGAGCAGCAGCAGTATCTCTCAAAAATTGCCAGAAAAGAGGGCAAGCGCCTTGCGCTCCTCACCGAAGATCTGCTTACTCTTGCACGTTCGGACAACGGAAGCTTTACTGCGCAAACTGCTCCCACAGAGCTTGATACCCTTATCATTGACTGCTATGAGGCATTCCTTTCACCTGCAAAGGAAAAGAATATAAGCCTTTCGGTTAAGCTGCCTGATGACAATATCCCGAAAGCTATGATAGATGCTGAGCGG
>CAMYYQ010000045.1 GCA_947303535.1 uncultured Ruminococcus sp. | reverse complement strand
CGGTTCAGTCTTTCTGAGCCGCGATTTTTCGTCCGCGCATGACACTTTTTATGTAGTTTTTTGTTTATAGCACGAATAGGCACTTCTGAGAAATCAGAAGTGCTTTTTTCGTTTGATTTCCTAATACAGAAAGTCCCCGTAATAGCGGGGACTTTCTGTATTAAATCTTTGCACCTATTGCGGTACTAAAATTGTTATGCCAAGTAGTCTTTTACATTAAAGCTTTCTTCCGTGCGCTGTTCCTCATCTATTATTCCGGGGACCAACTCGGTAACATATGTTTCTCCTGAAAACGGATCGATATAATAGCGTATTTGTGCGGCAGTGTAAGAGCTGTACAAAACAACTATTTGATTAGCATCGTTCACAGCAGCATTCCAATAGATATTGTATTCACCTGAATCCACCATATTTTTTAAATCAGGATTTTTAGTGAAACAATAATTTTTGATTGCCTCCAATGCCTGTTCCTCTGTAAGAGTCTCTGATTTATTCTCACTCTGCTCGGTTGATGTAACCTCTGTTTTATCTGACTGAGAAGCTTCAGTTTGATCAGACAGAGCAGTCTCGGTTTGAGTCTGCTGAACAGCTTCTGTTTTATCAGCAGAAGTCGTGACTGTTAAAGCGCTTTCCGATGATACCGCCGCAGTCGTTAAACCAGAGGCAGCAGTGTCCTTCTTTTCACTTTTTTTATGTACTGGATCAGCTTTTCCACAGCCTGCCAGTGAACATACTGCAAGTATTAAAGCCAGTGCGATTTGGTATTTCATTCTTTTCATTCTCTTTATTTCCTTCCTGATATAGCTTTGCTGTAAGAATACTATTGTATCAAATTGCGTTATACAAATCAACTGCGATACAATATCTTTTTATCAGCCTTCATATTAATAAACGAACTCAGAAACTTAAATGTGACATTAATAAAATATTTTGTTCAATAAAAATCACATAACGGTCTCTTTTACGGATTTGAATACTATCTTCGATCAGCTTGACTGCTCCTATATAGTTTGATATAATAACTCTCTGACATCGCAGGACTTTCTGTATTGTTTTTTCGCAGCAGACATGATATAATGTATTAAGGATCACTTTTTAGTGCATTTTAGAATTTGGCTATTTATAGCCAATGCAACGGCAGTTAACACGATTGTTAACGTCCGTTGACGGATTTCCAAGGGCAGTTGGTAGACTTCCCGAAGCTGAAATGATACTATGGATTCATCAGGAAAACACTATCGCCGAACGATAGAACAGGAGGAATCTATTATGAAAAGTATCATTAAAAAACTCAGCCCGTTCAACAACAGAACGGATATGCCGACTGCAATGTTTGTCGTGAAAAAACTGCTGGCGTTCATCGTGTGCTACTGGGCAGGCTTGCTTCTTGCGGAGGGACTTGTTATAGGCGTGATGTTAGCCTGTGGAAAAAATTTCATGCAGGGCGAAATGTTCAGCGACAGCGTCATGGATCTGCTCAAATACTATGGTATGATAGTAATTTTAGGAATAAGCGTCCTTTTTTGGAAGTTTATAGAAAAAAGAAAGCTCTCCGAAATGGGAGTGACAAAGCATATCGGCGGCTGGTTTATCGGTGCTGTCACAGGCATTGGACTGCTTACCGTATGCGCTGTCGCTATCATTCTCACAGGAAGTATCCGACTTGACGGCGTATTTACAAATCCCGATATTTCCATGATATTGCTCATGCTTGGCGGATTTGTCATTCAGGGAGCAGCCGAGGAGTTCCTTTGCAGAGGATTTGTTCTCTGCTCGCTCAAGGACAGAGTACCGCTTCCTGTGGCTGTTGCGGTAAGTACGCTGGCGTTCATTTACCCGCACTGGAGCACTCTCCGTGAATCTGAGCCAAAGTACGTCTTTTCGGGACTGCTCGGCTTAATTGTTATATCATGCTTATTCTCGCTTCTTACTCTCCGCACCAAGAGCATATGGGCTGCCTGCGGACTCCATTCTGTATGGAATTTCTGCCTGAGCTGCATTCTCGGACTGAATCTCAGCGGCAGCGACGGAGCTTCAACTGCGCTGATCGACATGAAAAGCGTTGGTGAAAACCTCCTCAACGGCGGAAAATACGGCATCGAAGCAAGCATAGTCTCTGATATGATCATAGCTGTACTGGCTGCCGCAATTGGATATATGGTCATCAAAATGAAAGAAAGGGGATTTGAAAATGGAGTTCAATAATAAGCTCTACGAGCTTCGCAAGCAGAAAGGGTTATCTCAGGAGGAGCTTGCTAACCGCCTGAACGTCTCGCGTCAAACCGTTTCAAAGTGGGAGGTGGGCGATTCCACACCTGATATGGAAAAACTCATAGCTATCAGCGATCTGTTCGGCATATCACTGGACGAGCTGGTACTTAACAAGACACCCGAGCCTGCACCGGCACCTGCTCAGGAAGCACAGGAAAAGGCTGATCTTTATACCGATATCAAAGAAAAAGTATTAACTGACGAAAACAAGAAAAAAGCCAAAAAAGGCGCAAAGATCGCACTGATCATATTCGGCGTTATCCTTGCAATAGATGCAATATCCTTTGCTGTCTATGTAGCTATCAACGGCTTACCCAAATAATAATAAAAGTCCCCGCGATAACCGCGGTACTCATATAAAAGTTTATATTAATTTATCGGGGGAACCCTTTCTGAGGAAAGGTTTTCCCCGAACCTGAAGCATATTCTTAGGGAAGTATACTATTTACTATGTCTCCGAGGGAGTATCCCCTCGGAGATTTGCTTTATACGGCTATATTTTAAATGTCTCGATCATAATACCGTCGAGCTTGATTTCTTTGTCAGCTAAGAATGAAAAGTGTACCGTTATATCATTTAAACAAGTTCTCAATCGCTTTTCCGCCTTTTCATGGACTTCAATTCGCCATATGAAGGTTCTGAGTAGCTGTGGAGTTACTTCCGCCACATCAACGTATTTCTTGGCATTACTTATGAATTCTTTGACGCACTTTTCTTTCATAGTCATATAGCTTGTATGCGAGTCGAGTTCCTGAAGCTTTGCTTTCAGCTCGGACTGCCCCTTCTCGTAGCCAGCCGCAAGGCTGTCGTAACGCTCTGGAGACAATCTTCCCGACGCCCTGTCCTCATAGAGACAGCGAATGATGTTATCAAGTTCCTTGTTACATTTCTCCAGCTTTGACTTCTTCTGCTCTGACTCTTTTCTGAGCTTCCTTTTCGCCGTTCTGCATTGCCGTTTCATAGAACTGCTGTGGTTTCTCCCTCGCAAGTGCAGTTATTTTTTTGAGTTCTGCGAGAACTACTCCATCGAGCTGAGCAGCCTTTATACTGTGGACTGTGCAGTATCTTCCTCCCTTAGTCTGATAACCGCCGCACTGATAGTAGTTGTTTTCGGCCTTTATCCCCCTGCCACGATGAAGATACATTTTTGAACCGCAGTCCGCACAGTAAACATATCCGGCGTATTTGTCAGTATCGCCCAGTCGGTCGGGACGCTTTCTTCCATTATAGTGCTTCTGAACAAGTGCGAACAGTTCTCGGCTTATTATAGCCTCATGAGTATTCTCAAATATGAGAATGTTTTCGGGATCATTTTTGATACGTTTCTTCAGCTTATTGGACTTGCTGTAAGTCTGGAAGTTCACGGTGTCACCGCAGTATATGCGATTGGACAGCATATCTCTGACGGTGCTTTGCGTCCATAGATATGGATGTTCAAGGTCAGGGTGTTTGCTTTTTGTTCCTTTAGTATGGAACTCATAAACGCCGGGACTTTCAATCTCATGCTCTTCCAAGTAGCTGCATATAGCTCTTGTACCTTTGCCGTCGGCGCACTGTTCATATATCTGCCGCACCACAGGAGCAGTGACTGAATCGGGGATAAGCTGCTTCGGATTGTCGGGATTCTTCATGTAGCCGTATGGAATCGAAGTCCCCACTCGCTCACCACGCTCACCCTTTGCCTTGAATACTGCACGTATCTTCTTCGATGTATCTCTGGCGTAAAAGTCATTGAAATAATTCTTTATGCCTGACATTTCGTTGAATCCATTCGCACTGTCAACGCCGTCTGTGACTGCAATGAAACGCACATCATAAGCAGGGAACACGATCTCCATGAGCTTGTCAGTCTCTAAGTGATCACGACCAAGCCTCGACTGGTCTTTGACGATGACTGTTCCCACAAGCCCGTTCTCCACATCTTTCAGCATACGAACGTACTCAGGTCTGTTCTTATTCACGCTGCTGAAGCCATCGTCGACGTAAAACTGGCAATTATGAAAGCCGTTACGTTCTGCATACTCACTTAGCATTTTCTTCTGATTCTCGATAGACAGCGACTCTCCCTCACGGGCGTCTTCCTGTGAAAGTCGGCAATACAAAGCTGTTATTTGATCGTTGTTTGGTTTCATTAAAATCCTCCTTCTCTGGAAACCAAACCGAATAGGACTTTGTTGGCGTACCTTTGCGGTACACCAACAGTATACTCCTACTCGGCTCGAAAGTCCAGTAAAAATTTTGTTAACTTACCTTCACAAGATAGCGGAGCCTGTCCTCTACGGTCACATCTGTGTCAGTGGGAAATGCATTGATGACGGTAAAGGTCTTGCCGTCAACCGTGATCTCATCTATCTCAAACTGCGTTCGGCGCAGTTCTGCATACTTGTTTGTTTCAGCTTTTGTTTTCTTTTCATCCATTCAATAACCACACTCCTCTTAGTTGTCTTGTTCGTATTTCTTATGAATCTTACGTTGTTCATGATTCATCTCTCCTTTTTCAAATTTTTGATAGGGTATCAGCCCATATGTATTCCGTGAGCTTCCTTGCGCTCTCGTTCCTCGACAAGTGATTTGCTGTCAACGTGCTCCCGAGCGTACTCGGTATCGTCGGCAGGCTCGTCCTCTATCAGCGTAGCCACAGCTGTAACGCCGCCGACAATGCTATCAAGGCTGACTGCGAGACCAATATCCACTTGGCTATTCTCAATCTTAGCTTGTGCTTGTACTCGTCGAGCTCTTTCAGCTTCGAGCCATATTCCTCGTTCAGCTTCCCATCTTGTGAGGACTATAGATGCTCTCTTGCTTTATTATTCATTCATTCTGATTTTGACATTTGAATGATTATAATGTATAATGCATTTAGAGGTGAATTATATGACTGACAATTCTGAAAAAAATATAAAATATCCAGCTATCAAGCCATGCACTCTTTCACCAGATACTCTATTATTTGATGACGATAACAATGAAATAGCCAAATTATCCGATTATTGGAGTTGGGCGCATTCAGAACTATTATGCAATACTGAGCGTGGGATCATTGCAGAGTATTTAGTTGCGTGCGCTCTTGGAATTCAGAAAAACGACAGAGAATCATGGGATAAATACGATTTACTTTCCAGTAATGGTATTAGAATTGAAGTTAAGGCTTCGGGATATATTCAAACTTGGGCTCAAAAAGAATTGTCAAAAATAGTCTTTGGCGTTCATAAGTCATATGGTTGGAACAGCACAAGTGGTAAATATGACGATACTCAAAAAAGGCAATCCGACGTCTATGTTTTCTGCGTCCACAAACATAAAGAGCAGGATACTGTAAATCCTCTCGACGCTAAACAATGGGATTTTTACGTTGTAGCAACCAAATTCCTAAACGATAAGATAGGTAATCAAAAAACTATTTCATTATCGTCTGTTGAAAAACTTGAAGCAATTAAATGCAGTTACTCTCAACTAAAGGAAACAATTGAACGCTGTATGGAGTATAAAAATGGCTAAGATAAAAGCAAATGGAATGATTTTTGGAAGATATTGTACATTTGAAATATATGTTGAAAATGAACGCTTAACAGTGAAATGCAAATCTAAAAACCTTTCTCCGGGTCTTATTGCGCTTTTTGAGCAAAGGCTAAAACGATGCATAGATGCAGCCGAACCTATTGCGGGCACATATTACCCTCAACAAAACACGCTTAATGCAGCCTATTCTGGAATTATGAACGGCTTGTTTTATGCAGGACCAGTACAAATTATAATTGAAGGCGAACTCGAACCTATCCCCTATGATGATGACCCTGATATAGTATATTGAAGGGGGTTCGGGGTTCTCCCCGACCAGCAAGCGTTCGGCGGACTGCCGAATGCGATTCTGGCATTTCATACCACCGCCACCGATACTGCTCCGTCAGCGGTAGTTTTCTCCTTATGCCAATTCCGCCACACTCGCTCCACGTTGCGCAACAATCGCTTCTGTTGGCATAAGTGGGATACCTGTCCGCTTTCGGTATCGGCGGCAAATACGGCGCGTTTTGTGCGTGGTTTACCGTCACCCGAGACCGTTATACCATCACCCTGAGGCACCTATGCCGTCACCCGAGTTTTACTGTCACTGCCGTCACCCCTATCACTTGCAGAAGAGAAAAATGTGGGAGCAGTATCCTTTTTACAAATCGACCTGTTTTTGAATATATTTTTTCCTTGCGTAGTACCGTTCCTTTCATTCCGCCTTTCATGACGTGAGAGAAGTATTTCACGGCTCGATGCGCTAAGCCCCTACAAGCTGTCGAGGCGCACTTAACTGCTGTGTATCACTCCTGCGCAGGATATTCAATTTTCAAGTTTCTGATTTGCCCCTCTACTTATAGGGGAATGGGAGAGGCGTTTTGCATACCCATTTCACAAAACTTTCACATTGTTTTGTAGATTTGCACAATCGCAAGCACAATTGCTGTTCTATTATTGAACAAAAAAATAGCACCTGCAACTCTTCATGTTGCAAGTGCTGTGTGGCTCTCTAATATATATTATGGAAATTTTTTCTTCATTTGTATAAAATGTGGCGACATTTATTTTTCGTTTTCGGAGACATTTTCAAATAAACAACACTCCCAACCTTCACCGTGAGCGTTATCATTGCTATACAGTTTGTATGGATTTCTTCTTGTCACGCAGAAGCAGTATCACAAAAACCACTGCTATGACAAGCAAGGGGGAATATCTCACAATATCCGTCCATGAAGCAAGAGAAGCATTCTCTGGTATATTGCCCTGAGATAAGAGAGCAGCCAGCGCTCCCTGACTTTCATTGCACATAAAATGAGCTATCACCGCGGGGAATACGCTGTCTGTCTTTTTTGTCAGCCACATCAGGAACGCTCCGAAGCAGGTAAGCATTGCAAGCCTGCCGAAGGTTGAGCAAAGTGCTTCCGTGAGCGTGCCGTTTCCGTTCAGATAAGGTGCAATATCCATTGGCAGATGCCACAGTCCCCACACGATGCCGCCCACGATACAG
>CAMYYQ010000044.1 GCA_947303535.1 uncultured Ruminococcus sp. | reverse complement strand
CATCTGTAACAGGTCTTACTTCTAACGATGCTCTCCGCATCCAGGAGTACCTCCTCCACAAGATCTCTACACTCAACCCTAATGCATAATTATATGGCATGAAATAATAAAGCGGCGCTTCGGCGTCGCTTTGTTTTTCAGACAGGAGGTAATTACTCTGGCTAATATTCTTGACTATCTTGACTGGCGCGGCGATGTGCCGTTTTCAGCCGATCCGTTCAATGAAATTGACGGAATGATCCTATCACAGTTCTGCTACGTTATCCTTGACGGAGTCGTTTCGGATAAATTCGATGAGGAGATCTCCTTTGCCGACGCCTACCGCAGATATGATCCCGAACAGGTCGATACAAAGCGGAGGATACTGACATTCGAGCAGGATAACCTGCTTTTCAGAAGACTGGCGGAATCACGGCGATACAGGGGAACGACTCTCCGGGGCTACGTCAGCGACACAGAGCACACCGAGGATCTGCAATTCTCGGCGCTGACCTACCGTCTCTGCGACGGAAGCGGCTTTGCGGCCTTCCGCGGCACCGACGGCTCTGTTGTGGGCTGGAAGGAGGACTTCAACCTCAGCTATATGCAGCAGACCGCAGGTCAGCAGCGTGCCATAGAGTATGTGAATGCCGCCTTTTCCGACGGGGACTATCCCATTCGTCTGGGCGGACACTCCAAGGGCGGAAACTCCGCAATATACAGCTCGCTGTACTGCGACGAGGGCATAAGGCGAAGGATAACCAATATCTATTCCTACGACGGCCCCGGCTTCAGGGACGAGGTGCTGACCTCGGAGATATACCAGGATATGCTGCCGAGGATAAGGAGCTTCGTACCCGAGGCCTCTATTGTCGGTATGCTTCTGGGAAGCGGCTCAGACCCGCGGATAGTAAAGACCTCCGTCAACGGCATAAAGCAGCATTACGCCTATTACTGGGAGATACGCCGCAACCGTTTCCTCATTGCCGACAGGCTGAAGCGGTCGGGCGATGTTATAAACAAGGCCATATCGGGTATGCTGTCGGACTTCAGCGACACCGAGCGTGAGATATTCACGGATTCCCTGTTTGAGATACTGAAGGCTCCCGACAAGGAGACCCTGAAGGAGCTAACAAAGCTCAGCTCCTATCCTGCCATTATAAAAGCCATATCTAAGCTGCGTCCCGAGCAGCAGGCCGTAATGAAGGAGGCCTTCAAGAAGATCGCCCAGAACGGCACGGGCGCACTGTTCAAACCACAATAATAAAAAAGGCTTCACATTATGTGAAGCCTTTCGTTTTACTATTCAGTGATCAGACACCGTACTTAGCAGTAGCAACGGGAACGCCGGGGCCCATTGTTGAAGTAACTGTGCAGCTCTTGAGGTAAGTACCCTTGGCAGCAGCAGGCTTAGCCTTAACAACTGCTTCCATAAGAGTATTGAAGTTCTCCTCCAGCTTTGCAGCGCCGAATGAAGCCTTGCCGATAGGGCAGTGGATGATGTTGGTCTTGTCGAGACGATACTCGATCTTACCGGCCTTAGCCTCTGTAACAGCCTTTGCAACATCAGGAGTTACAGTACCGGCCTTTGGGTTTGGCATAAGACCACGAGGTCCGAGAACCTTACCGAGACGACCAACGAGACCCATCATGTCAGGTGAAGCGATAACAACATCAAAGTCCATCCAGTTTTCCTTCATGATCTTGTCTACGAGATCCTGTCCGCCAACGAACTCAGCGCCTGCGCCCTGAGCTGCCTCATACTTGTCTTCCTTGCAGAATACGCATACACGAACAGTCTTACCTGTACCGTTAGGGAGAACAACAGCACCTCTAACCTGCTGGTCAGCGTGTCTTGAGTCAACACCAAGACGAATGTGTGCCTCTATAGTTTCATCGAACTTAGCCTTTGCGTTCTTGCAAACTAAGTCAAGAGCCTCTGCGGACTCATACTGCTTTGCATAATCAACAGCCTTTGCGCTGTCAACATATTTTTTGCCGTGTTTCATTATATTTCCTCCTATTTAAGTGGTAATACCGGGAAGCTTATAGCTTGCCCGATTAGCGGAATTTTCCTCCCACCAATAGAACTCCGAACGGGGAATAGCTCCCCACTTCATCATTCAAAAAATTGATTAGTCAACAACTACAACGCCCATTGAACGAGCTGTACCAGCGATCATGCTCATAGCTGCCTCGAGTGAACCTGCGTTGAGGTCAGGCATCTTTGTCTCAGCGATCTTCTGGATCTGTTCCTTAGTGATGTTAGCGACCTTAGTCTTGTTAGGTACTCCTGAACCGCTGTTGATATTGCAAGCCTTCTTGATAAGAACAGCTGCGGGTGGAGTCTTAGTGATGAACGAGAATGAACGGTCTGCGTAAACAGTAATAACAACAGGGATGATCATACCGATGTCGTTCTTTGTTCTCTCGTTGAATTCCTTTGTGAATGCCATGATATTAACACCGTGCTGACCGAGTGCCGGACCAACAGGTGGTGCAGGAGTAGCCTTTCCTGCTGCGATCTGAAGCTTAATGTAGCCAACTACTTTCTGTGCCATGTATTCGCACCTCCATAAATGTGGTAAATGGCGAGGCAAGAATTATTTTACCTCTCCCACGGAAACCCAAACCTCGGGGTTTCTTTTGACCTGAACTAATCCTCCACCTTAACTACCTGGTTGATAGGGAGCGTAGTGGGGGTTTCACGACCGAACATTGAGACGAGAAGGTCTACTGAGCGGTCGTCGAGATTGATGTTCTGAACGACACCTATAAATCCGTCCATAGCAGTACCTGAGATACGGACGCTGTCGCCCACCTTGAAGTTTACCGAAACGGTAGTTACCTCAACGCCGAAGAGCTTCTTTACTTCCTCTTCCGAAAGGGGAGTAGGCTCTGAAGCGGGGCCGACGAAGCCTGTACAGCCTCTGGTATTTCTAACGACGTACCATGAATCATCGTTCATGACCATCTTGACGAGAACGTAGCCCGGATAGGTCTTGCGTTCTACTTCCTTGGTTTTGCCGTCTGTGATCTCCTCGGCTTTTTCGGTAGGAACCCTTACCTCTTGGATAAGTTCATGAAGCTTACGGTTTTCTACAACCTTTTCAATATTCTGAGCTACCTTATTTTCATAGCCTGAATATGTGTGGATAACGTACCACTTAGCTGCTTCTGACATAATTCTCCTCCTGATCTCCTCTGAATTAGTGAGCGTTATAGATCAAACGCATCAAGAACATAAAAAGCTGATCTATTGCGCCTACGAAAACTGCTGATGCAACGATAACGCTTACAACGACTGAAGTGTTAGTGATAACAGTTTCTTTTGATGGCCAAACCACTTTTTTAAATTCTACTTTGAGGTCCTTGAACCATTTTCGGATCTTTCCTACTTCTTTTTTCTCGGACTTCTTATCTGAAGATGTATTCTTAGCCATAAAAATACCCCTTCCGATTACTTTGTTTCCTTGTGAAGAGTATGCTTTCTGCAGAACTTGCAATGCTTCATCATTTCAATTCTGTCAGGGTCGTTCTTCTTGTTTTTCTTGGAAACATAGTTGCGCTGCTTGCACTCTGTACAAGCTAAAGTAACCTTTACTCTCATATCGGCACCTCCTGAATTAGTACTTCCTTTGTTACCAAAGGTAGGTTGTTTGCCTCCCTCGCACGGGGACAAAAAAATAAACCCCCAACGAGGTACTAATATTATAACACATATAAATTCCAATGTCAAGCATTTTTTACAAGAAACTTTACAGTTTTTAGTGCATAGTGAGTTGAGAGTTGAGCACTTAGCCGTTAGCCATTTGCCGTTAGCCTGTGGGGGCGGCGGATTTAACTCATAATCCATAATGCATAATTGTAGGGGCGCATTCCGTGCGCCCGTCAATACCGATGATATTCCCCGTGTCGAGGAGCAACTGTCCTTTTGAAGATATCCACCTGAGCAAGGGTGCAGCGTCACGCTGCCTGCTATTGACTTTTAACACCTAAAAGCTTATAATATAATAGTATAAAAATAAGCAGCAGGGGAGATGATGACTATTTCGGACAATATTATCATATCAGTCATAGTGCCTGCACATAACGAAGAAAAGTATGTAGTGCGCTGTATTGATTCGGTAAAACAGGCGGCTTCCCGTGTAAAATGCGGAGTTGAGACGATCATCGTATGCAACAGATGTACAGACCGTACAGCCGAGCTTGCACTTGCAAACGACGCTCGCGTTGTCACCGATGAGAGCAGATGTATAGCCACAGTCCGAAATGCAGGCATCAGCGCCGCACGGGGAAAGGTAATAGTTACCATTGACTGCGACAACCGAATGACCGAGGATACGCTGCGCGAGATACTGGGTATGCTTAACAGCGGAAAGTACATAGGCGGCGGAGCTCCGCTGCGTTTTGAGAGATATTCGGCAGCACTTTGGATAAACGATATCATCTGTCGGATGGGCTTTAAGCTTACGGGACTTTACTGCGGTATCTTCTGGGCAAGGAAGTCCGATTTCGATGCTATAGGCGGCTTTATTGAGAAAAAAGCAGGTGAGGACATCGCCACCGCCAAGGCACTTAGAGCTTATGGCAGGAAAAAGGGAAAGAAGTACGGCTGCCTGCGGAAAAATCATCTTATCAATTCCACGCGAAAGTACGATGATATGGGGGACTGGCTTTACTTCAGGCTCATATTCAAAAATGCAGGTGCATTGATAAAAGCTGCATTCGGCGACCGCAGCGGCTACGACAAGCTTATGGACGAGATGTTCTACGATTACAATAAATAATTTTTCTGTTCAGCCCTCAGCGCATGGCTGGATACGGAGGTATATATGAAGTTAAAAAGGTGCATATCAGCCGTGCTTTCTGCGGCAATAATAGCAGTAGCGTTTCCGGGCGGCTATATATTCACAGGCAGCGCAGATGAAGCTCAGGTTTCCGAGTATTCTACTGCCACAGCGGCAGGGATAACCTATCATAAATATTCAGATCACGTTGAACTGAGCAATGCAGCTGTTTCGGGAAAGGTAGATGTACCTGCGCAGATAGCAGGACTTCCTGTTACAGTTATTGGTGATAATGCATTTGCAGGCAGAGAAGTCACAGCAGTTACACTGCCCGAAAGTGTCAGGGAAATATGCAAATATGCATTCAAGGACTGCCGAAAGCTTGAGGAGATAGTGATAAACAATAAGAACTGCACTGTTTTCGACAGCGGTGATACTATATGCAATTCAGCAGGCAGCGGAAGCACAGCAGCAGTATACACAGGAAAGATAGTCGGAGCTGAAAGCTCTCCTGCTTCCGAATATGCTGCAAAGTATAAATACCGCTTCGAGGCTTTGTCTTTTACGACACTTGCTTCGACTATTTCAACAACGTCAAAAACTACTACTACCACATCTAAAACTACCACAAAGACTTCCACAACTACTTCAAAGACCACAACTACGACCTCAACAACTTCAACTACATCTATGACTACTACCACAACTCGAACAGCCGTGCAGGGAAAGCCAATATTCAAGCTCAGCCATACAGAAGTATACCTCAGCGAGTCGCCAAACCGAAAAGAACAGGTGACTATCACAGTCGAGGGAGCAGATAAGCTCTACAGCGAGACGGTACTCTATGTGTATTTCGACAGCAGACTGAAAATAGGCGAAGTCACAGCAGGTCAGGCTATCGACCAGCTCACAGGCGGACAGGCGATAGGTGATACTAAGGACTTCATCGTGCTTACAACAGGCGGCTCAACTGATGCAGGCAAGGACGGACTTATGTGGACAGTAGATGTTACACTTCCTGCTGAATGTAAGGTTGGCGATGTATACAGTTTCGAGGTAGGAAAGTCCAAGTACGGAAAGATACAGCCGCTTTTCACCAACTTTGCCAACGATGACAATGGCAAGGCGATGACGAAATATGCGTTCAGTGACGGACTTGATAAAGGAAGTATAACGGTAATAGCTGATCCGCCGTATGCAATGGGCGATATAAATAACGATAAGCTTGTGGACTCCGTTGACGCTTCTGTACTTCTGAAAGAATACGCATATATATCCAGCGGCAAGGAATCAACATTCACGGATCAGCGCCAGAAGCTTGCGGCAGATGTGAATAATGACGGCTTTGCAGATTCAGTCGATGCGTCATTGATACTTGCATATTATGCATTCAATTCGGGAACGGATAAAAAAATAGACTTTAGCGACTTTATCAAAAGCAGAAAATAAAATCACTTTTTGAGCCGTTAGCCGTTAGCTTTTAGTCTTTAGCCTTTAGGAAGCGGCTTCGCCGCTTTTTATCGGGCGGATAATATCCGCCCCTACAGTGGGCTAATGACTAACGGCTTTTTTGCGGTTTTACAGCAGCAGGCGCAGTGTACGGAAACTGCGCCGTTTTCTTTTACCACGGCGGTAAGCTCGCGGAGCGTACTGCCTGTAGTACAGATATCGTCAACTATGAGGACGCGCTTGCCTCTGAGTTTTTCGCTGTCCGCAGAAAAGGCATTTTTCAGATTGAGCAATCTTTTCAGATGATCCAGCTCTTTTTGAGCGCGGGTGCGCCGTGTCTTGAAAACAGCTTTTGCTTCAACGGGAATACCGAGGTTACGGCTTATCTCCTTTGCAATAAGCAGCGACTGATTGAAGCCGCGTCTGCGCATATCCTTTTTATGCAGCGGAGCAGGAACGATAATATCAATTTTATCCTTTATGCCCTCAGACTTTAAACGCTCGGCGAGAATACTTCCGAGAGCGAAGTCCGCATTGCCGCCTATGCCGTTTTTCATAAGGAATATGGCAGGCTTTACAGAGTCGTCATACTCAAATGCAGCCGTGAAGCTTTCAGCGCCTTCGATGCTGAAACTGCCCTCATAGTCATTCAGCTTTTCCTCACAGGACTTGCAGAATTTATCCATAGCACCGATGATATCACCGCATACAGGACATCTTGCGGGAAAGAACAGGTGCAGTATCTTTCTTTTTGTTTCAAATCTCATATCATCACCTAAATCAAAAGCTCCGTAAAAACGGAGCTTTTATCTTTTAAAAATACATATAAAGCTGACACTTTATCATGCCGTTGTAGAGCTTTCTGCGCTTGTGAGCATCTGCACCGAAGAACTTCTCAAACTCCTCATGTGGTGAGATTATGTAGCTCTGCTTGCTGCCGCCCTTGCCGAGAACTCTTCCCATTTTTCTGTAGATATCCTCAGCCTCTCTCAGTTCGAGGAGTCTCTCGCCATAAGGCGGATTGCAGATAACAATGGAGTTTTCGGGCTGAACAAACTTTGTTATATCAGCCTGCTCGATAGTGAGTCTTGACTTGATACCTGCCTTGTGAGCG